>JAYTGY010000073.1:0-3715 GCA_043733065.1 Ferruginibacter sp. | reverse complement strand
AAAAAGTAGGTGAAGACAATGCTGTAGAAAGTTATAAACTATGCTTGGATGCCATTGGAAAAATTGAAAAAATTTGCAGCGTTGCAGCACCAGATGCGGAATTTATGCGCAAACCAAGTTTACAGTATGCTTCGCAACTAAACCATGTAGAAAAACTTTCAAAAGAATATGATGCAAGAAAAAAATATGGTTTTGAAGTGCAGTGGCTAAATGAACAACAGGTAATAAATAAATATGGTTTTAGCAAACCAGCAGGGCTTTTATGCAAAGATGGTGCAGAAATAGATGCTTATAAATTTACTCATGATATTCTGAAATATTGTTCAAAACATTTTAATGCTAAAGTATTTGATAAAACGACAATAGGAAATATTAATAAAACAAAAAGTGGGATTGAGCTAATAACTGAAAATGGGATTAAAATGAATTGTAAGAAAGTAGTAATAGCTTGTGGATATGAATCTGAAGCATACTTACCAGAAAAAGTTACCAAGCTACATGCCACTTATGCTATTGTGAGCGAACCAATTTTAGATAATAAATTTTGGTACAAAAACTCATTAATATGGGAAACAGACGATCCTTACTTATATATTAGAAGTACAAAAGATAAAAGAATATTAATAGGCGGCAAAGACATTCCTTATACAAGTGCTACAGCAAGAGATAAAAAACTAACACAAAAAGTAAAAGCATTGGAAGAATCTTTTGCATCTCTATTTCCTTCTATTCCATTTAAAACAGATTTTAGCTGGGCAGGTACTTTTGCTGGTACGAAAGATGGCTTACCATATATTGGAGAACACAGAAGCAACCCAGGAATTTATTTTGCACTAGGCTTTGGTGGTAATGGCATTACATTTAGCTCCATTGCCGGGGAAATAATTCGTGACATTTTTGTAGGAAAAAAAAATGAACACTTATCTATTTTTAAATTTCACCGATAATATAAAAGGAATGGAAATAAAAAAAATATCTCATCAAAAATATATCAAGATACACGAACAGCCTGCTCTAACAGCGGAAGCAGCCAATCTAGTTTATATAAATGATACATCTGATGGAATTAAAAGACGAAAAAAAGGAAAGGGGTTTTCTTATCTTTTTAAAAAATCTATTGTAAAAGATGAACAAATTATAAGTAGAATAAATAAATTAGCAATACCTCCTGCTTGGGAAAATGTTTGGATTTCTCACATTGAAAATGGTCATTTGCAAGCAACAGGTTTTGATGCTCGCCAAAGAAAACAATATCGCTATCATGCGCTATGGAACTATTTAAGAAGTGAAACCAAATTTCATCATCTATTAGAATTTGGGAAAGTATTGCCGAAGCTTAGGCTACAACTTGAAAAAGATATGTCAATAAATGACATTACAGAAATGAAAGTATTGGCAACTGTTATAAGTTTAATGGAAAGAACGTACATACGAATTGGAAACGAAATCTATGAAAAAGAAAATGGTTCTTTTGGGCTTAGTACTTTAAAAGATAGACACGTGCAAATAAAAGGTGATACAATAAATTTTTCTTTTAAAGGAAAAAAAAGTGTACAACAAAATATTGAATTAAAAAATAAAAAATTAGCTAGAGCAGTAAAGGATTGTAGAGATATACCTGGCAAAGAACTTTTTCAATATTATGATAAAAACGGAGATAGAAAAAAAATTGATAGTGGTATGGTAAATCATTATATCAAAGAAGCTACAGGAGGAAATTTTTCTGCAAAAGATTTTCGAACTTGGGCAGGGTCTTTAAATATTTTACACTCTTTTGCCGCCATGGAAGAAGCCATAGACGAAAAAGAAAGAAAAAACAATGTATTAAAAGCCCTTGAAGAGGTAAGCACAAAATTGGGCAATACTCGAACAGTTTGCAAAAAGTATTATGTACACCCGGCCATTATTGAAATGTACGAGCAGGACACGTTAAAAAATTATCTCAAACAATTAAATAAAATTGAGGAAGACGATAACATGGCAGGACTTACCGCAACAGAAAAAATATTAATGAAATTGCTTGAAGGTTATAAAAATAGAGCCCAACCTGAATTATTACATTCAGAAATTAATTAAAACATGTAAACTTTTCAGACAATATATTTACATATCAAAAAAAATAAAAAATTTTCATTTGTACACTAAGTTGGAGGAATATTCTGGAAAGAGTTAAACAAAAAGCAGAATAGCTAGCCTCAATTTTTTGGATAGAGAAAAAACAAATTTCTCTTTGGTTATTTGTATTAAACCTTAAAAATATTGGTAAAATATACATGCGCTTTATTTGTTCCTTCCTTGTTCCATTGAATACAACTCCCAAACAGGCTCACTTTGCAAACTCTGTTTTGTATCTACATCTAGCATACTCAATTTACCTTTAAAAGCCGCACCTGTATCTACATTCCACACATTGCAGCCTTGCATAGGTATATCTACATCATAATACAATGTAGGTGTGTCCAATATAAATTTCATGGTATAATTTTAATCGTTTGGGGAAAAGTAGGGAATCTTTTTTTATACCCTTATCCATGGTTAATGCCATTTCCCAAAGGGTTCTATCCCAAGTAAAATTGGTATTGTAAAACTCTTGCTCAGGCCCATGCATACTTGTAAAGCCTGCATGTATGTACAAACGATTTTCTGCATCTACATAAAATAATGGCATGCGTTCCAAAAAATGCAGATGCATTCTCTTATCATATTCGCTCACATTTTCATAACTATCTCTTGTTGCTTGCCCACCATGTATGAGCCATTTACTTTCTGCATTACCCGTTCGCAGCCAATCTTCGCACCACACATCATGATTGCCTTTTATAAAAATACATTCTTGTTCATTTGCTACATCTATTAAAAAAGAAATTACTTGTGCGCTTTCACTCCAACCATCTACATAATCTCCTAAAAAAATAAGCGTATCTTCTTTTGTTAACGCAGCTTTTGCTAACACTTGTTTGAGTGCTTTTAAACCGCCGTGTATGTCGCCTATTACTAAGGTTCGTTTCATTAAAATTAATTTATAGCCATTAACTTTCTTCTTTCAATTGATATGCCGTATTTTTTCCGCTACCTTCTTCCTTCATCAATATATCCATTTCTATCAATGCTTGTATATCTCTCAAAGCAGTATCGGCAGAGCATTTATTTATTTTTGCCCATTTACTCGTATTCAATTTTCCTTCAAAACCATCTAGCAATTTATTGAGCATGGTTCTTTGCCTAGCATTCAAATTTTTATCATTGTGCTGCCCCCAAAATGTTGATTTCTCTAGCACATTAGATAATAAATTTGTTGTTGCATCCAATGCTAATTGAAGACATTGCAAAAACCATTTCATCCAAGCCGTAATATCCATTGTGCCTTGTTGGCACTTTTCTAATATAGCATAATACTCATTTCTTTGCTCTCGTATTTGTGCGCTCATGCTGTAAAAACGTTGTGCACTTTTATCACTACGGGCAAGTTGCATATCAGCTATAACCCTTGCTATACGTCCATTTCCATCATCAAAAGGATGTATTGTTATAAACCAAAAATGTGCAAGAGCAGCTTTTATTACTGGATCTATTGTTTGCTCATTATTAAACCAAAATAAAAATTTATTCATTTCATTTTCCAATAGCAAAGACTCAGGTGCTTCAAAATGTATTTTCTCTTTACCCATTGCACCCGACACAACTTGCATTGGTCCTTTATCATCTTTTCGCCAAT
>JAYTGY010000072.1:0-13681 GCA_043733065.1 Ferruginibacter sp. | reverse complement strand
AGGATATCTATTATTTCAAAAATATCATCTTTTGTAAGGCTGTTAAAAATTACCACATCATCTATCCTGTTTAAAAACTCGGGGCTAAATGTACGCTTGAGTGCTTTTTCTATAACGGCTTTGTTGTTTTCGTCAGAGTGCTCCATTCTATTTTGTGTAGCAAAACCAACACCTTCACCAAAATCTTTTAGCTGGCGTGCTCCAATATTCGATGTCATGATAATCATCGTATTTTTAAAATCTACTTTTCTGCCAAGCCCATCGGTAAGCATTCCATCATCCAACACTTGCAATAAAATATTGTAAATATCTGGATGTGCTTTTTCTATTTCGTCAAGCAAGATAACGCTGTAAGGCTTGCGGCGTACACGTTCTGTTAGTTGTCCGCCTTCTTCATATCCTACATATCCTGGAGGCGCTCCTATTAAACGACTCACGGTAAATTTTTCCATGTACTCACTCATGTCTATGCGTATGAGCGCATCTTCGCTATCGAACATTTGGCGGGCAAGCGTACGAGCAAGCTCGGTTTTACCCACACCCGTTGGCCCAAGAAAAATAAATGTACCTATTGGTTTTTTAGGATCCTTCAACCCTACTCTATTTCTCTGTATGGCTTTTACCACTTTGCTTATAGCGTCTTGTTGCCCTACCACAGCACCTTTCAGGTCATCGCCCATTTTGCGCAGCTTATCTGTTTCGGCTTGTACCATGCGTTTTACAGGTATCCCCGTCATCATGTGTATTACTTCGGCAATGTCTTCTTCTTCTATCGGAAAACGTTTGTTCTTGCTTTCTTCTTCCCAATCTGCTTTTGCTTTTTCTAGTTCATCTTGCAAGCGTTTTTCTGTATCTCTTAGCGATGCTGCTTCTTCAAACTTTTGGCTTTTTACCACTTTGTTTTTCTCCAGCTTTATGTCTTCTATTTTCTTTTCTAGCTCAATAATATTCTCCGGCACATTTATATTTTTAATGTGCTTTCTTGCGCCTACTTCATCCAATACATCTATAGCTTTGTCAGGCAAAAGCCTATCCGTCATGTAGCGGTCGCTCAATTTTACACAAGCTTCAATAGCTTCTTGGCTATAAGTTACATTGTGGTAATCTTCGTATTTACTTTTTATGTTGGTGAGTATTTCTATAGCTTCATCTACACTTGGTTGCTCTACCAATACTTTTTGAAAACGACGATCGAGTGCACCATCTTTCTCTATGTGTTGGCGATATTCATCTAACGTTGTTGCACCAATACATTGCAATTCTCCACGAGCTAATGCTGGTTTAAAAATATTGCTCGCATCTAAACTGCCGCTTGCGCCACCTGCACCTACAATGGTATGAATTTCGTCTATAAATAAAATAACATCTTTGTTTTTTTCCAGCTCATTCATAATGGCTTTCATGCGCTCTTCAAACTGGCCACGGTATTTTGTACCGGCTACAAGTGCCGCCAAGTCTAGACTTACAACACGCTTATCAAACAACACACGACTTACTTTGCGTTGTACAATACGCAATGCCAATCCTTCTACAATAGCAGTTTTACCCACACCAGGTTCCCCAATTAATATGGGGTTATTTTTCTTTCTACGAGATAATATTTGCGATACTCTTTCTATTTCGTTTTCTCTTCCTACAATTGGGTCTAGTGTTCCACTTTCTGCTAGGCGAGTAATATCTCTACCAAAATTATCTAGCACTGGTGTTTTTGTTTTTGGTAAATTGGTAGCACCTGGTTTTGCTGGTTTTTGTGCGCCAAATTTTTTGCTATCATCATCAAAATCATCTTCGTCATTAAACTCCATGCGTGGCACATCGGTAGATACAAAGCCTAATTCGTTTTTAAACAAATCATAATCCACATCAAACTGATTGATAATTTGTGTAGCAATATTTTCTTTGTTTTTTAAAATAGACAGCATGAGGTGTTCGCTTTCGGCATTCGTACTTTTTAATGCCTTTGCTTCTAACACTGTTATGCGAATTACTTTTTCGGCTTGCTTGGTAAGTGGTAAGGAATTTATGTTGGCTATGTTTTTTCCTGTTTTATCTTTTACGGCAAGTTCTATTTCTTTGCGCAACTCATACACATCTACATTGAGTGTTTTAAGAATTTTTACGGCAGTGTTTTCGCCATCTCTTATAAGGCCGAGTACCAAATGCTCGGTGCCAATAAAGTCATTTCCAAGCCTCAAGGCTTCTTCTCTGCTATACGAAATGATCTCTTTTACTTGTATTGAAAAATTATTATCCATTCTGTTGGTTTTTGCTTGTACAATGTTAACGAAAAAATGGGGCGTTTAAGTCTAAAAAATATCACAAATGTTGATATGTGTACAATATTTATTATCATTTACGGAAAATGGATAAAAATCTATTTTACGAAATGAGATAATAATATATTTTTGATAATAGTTAAAAAGTTGTTTTACTTGGTTTTTTGCCGTTTTTTTTTGCTTCGCAAAGTTTTTTGCCGATGAGGCGGTAAGGCGTTTTTGCTTCGCAAAAAAATTTGTTGCCACTACTTGTCCCTATTTTAGTAGGGAAGGCTCTAAGGCACAAAGGGAAAAACTTCGTTTTTGGGTTTTGCTTTGCAAAAGGTTTGTTGCCACTAATTACACAAATTTACACGAATGGGTTTTTATTCGTGGAAATCAGTGCCATTCGTGGCTAATATTTTCGAAAGGAAATTTTTCTTCCTTGCAAAACCAAATAAGAACTATTTTTAAAATCAATATCTTCAATAAATAAATGCTCCACAAAATGAATGTCAAAATAGATACCAAAGAAAAATTTAAGGTTTTAACGCCTCAAGTAGCCGTAATCTCTGCTAATATGACAGAAGATATAGAAAAGCTTGCCGAAAATGCTACAGAAGCAATTCCTCATCTCGTAATAAAAATGAGCGAAGTAAAAGAAATAGCGCCAGATGCTGCACACAAATTAGCCGATGTACAACAAGCTTTTTATGAACGTGATTGCTCTTTTGTTATCTGCGAACTGCAACCAGATGTAGAAGCCGTTTTTGAAAAAGAAGAATTGCTGGAACTGATGAACATAACACCTACCGAAAGCGAAGCTTGGGATATTGTACAAATGGAAGAGATAGAAAGGGAGTTGATGAATGATTTTGAGGATGAGTAAGCAGTTGGCAATTTGCAGTTGGCAATGGGGAGTTTTTTAAACAAAAAATATTTATGAAAATATTAGTAATGGTTTTATTTTGGGGGAATACAACTTATGCCCAAAAATATAGCAAAGTAGTTGATGATTCTACAATTATTAACTTTATAGACTACTTATTAAAAAATGACACTTCTACAATTATCAAAAATATTGACAACGATATAATAAAATTAAACATTTTTAATTTTATTAAACTTGATTCAATTAACTCAAAAAACTTTTCTCCTGATGAAAATATTTTTAAAAAAGAATCCTCATTGAAAAATATCTTTACTAAGGAAGATATAGCGTGGTTTGGTAAACAAATAAAATTTCAAAAAACTACAAAGTGGAATCTCAAAATAAAAAAAATAAAATTTTTAAATGAAGCAGAACTTGATGAAAATAAAAGACTGAATGTAATATTATATGGATTCTCATTGCCAATATTTTCAAGTAATCAAAAATATGTCATAATAATAAAAAGTTATTATGGTGGGTTTATGTGGGGCGGTGGCAGTTACAATTTATACGAAAGAATTAAGGAAAAAAGTTGGAGAAAGATAAAAGAATTTAATCAGTGGGGAGAATAAAATTGAAGTAATTTGTTAGTTAAATTTATTTTACCTTTAAAGCAGCATATTCACAAATAAAACAGTCTAGTTAAAAAATTAACCCCAATTACATACATTGTTAGCGCTCACCATACTTGGAAATAACTCTGCCATTCCTGCCTATGGGCGTAACCCTACAGCGCAAGTAGTACAAACCAACGACGAAAATTATTTGATAGATTGTGGCGAAGGAACGCAGCTGCAACTAACCAAGTACAACATTAAGCGTAGTAAAATAAATAAGATTTTTATTTCTCATTTGCATGGCGATCATTATTTTGGTTTGATAGGCCTTATTTCTAGCATGGGTTTAATTGGCCGTACAACAGATTTACATATTTATGCGCCGCCATTATTAGAAAAAATTATTCAGTTGCATTTAGAAGCAGCTAATACTACCCTGCCTTACCACTTGTATTTTCATGCAATAACCAACGAAGGAGAAATTGCCAACGATAAAAAAATATCGGTAAAAGCATTTAAAGTAAATCATCGTATTGAGTGCTATGGTTTTTTATTTACCGAAAAGAAAAACCCTCGCAAAATTTTACCAGAAAAAGTAAAAGCCTACGAAATACCAGAAGCATTTTATGGTGAATTGCAAAAAGGAAAAGATTATACTACAAAAAAAGGCACTATCATATCTAACGAAGATGTAACCGAAGCTGCTACGAATGCTCGTGTATATGCTTATTGTGCAGATACGATTTATGATGAAGCAATTGTAGAAAAAATAAAAGGTGCGCATGTTATTTATCACGAAACTACTTATCTAAAAGATTTGGAAGAACGTGCTGCTGCTAGGTTTCATTGCACAACAGTGCAAGCTGGCAATATTGCAAAACTAGCAGCTGTAGAAAAATTATTGATAGGTCATTTTTCTTCTAAATATGAATTGCTGGATGATTTTCTTACAGAAACAAAAACTGTTTTCGAAAATACAGAGTTGGCGTTGGAAGGAGCTTGCTTTAAGATTTAAGAATTACGATTTAAGATTTAAGATTACAACACAATTCCTTTTTGCACATACTTTTTTACTTCTGCTTGCAAAGCATGGCTCAGCGGCACTCCTGGCAAACGAAGTACATTTTCTATAATACCCATTTCGGACAAAAATGCTTTTACGCCAGATGGATTATTTTCTGCAAACAATAATCTGTATGCTTCTACCAATTGGTTATTTATTTTTACCGCTGCAGGATATTCATTTTTCATACAATGATTTACCATGGTTGTAAATACTTTTGGGTAAGCATTGGCAGCTACACTTATTACACCATCCATACCACATGCCATTTCTGGCAATACCAAATCATCGTCACCACTGGTTACTAAAAAATGATCGGGTCTTCCTTTTAATATTTCAATAGCTTGTTGTATATCGTTGCTCGCTTCTTTTACTCCTGCTATATTGCTTATTTCTGAAAGGCGCAGGGTTGTATTGGCAAGCATGTTTCTACCTGTACGGCCTGGTACATTATATAAAATAATTGGCTTTGGCGATGCTGCTGCTAATGCTTTGTAATGTTGAAAAATACCTTCTTGCGATGGTTTGTTGTAATACGGGCTTGCGCTTAAAACCGCTACAGCTCCATCAAGTGGATAATTTTGCAAATCATTAATTACAGAAGCTGTATCGTTGCCGCCAATGCCAATAACCATTGGTACCCGTTCTGCAATATGTTTTTGTGTAAAGTTTATTATCGCTTTTTTTTCTTCGCTAGAAAGCACCGGCGTTTCGCCTGTAGTGCCAAGTGTTACAATATAATTTACGCCATTACTAATAATATAATCTATCAATTTGCCAAGGGCGTTATAATCAACAGAAAGGTCGCTTACAAATGGAGTGATAATGGCAACGCCAGTACCAGATAAAATACTACGAAAGTTCATACAAAAAATTTGTACGAAGTTACTAGAAAAAAAGTGGCTTTTTAAATACTAATTACCCCTAAAAAATAAAATTATTAAAAAGTATATCCAACAGAAAAAGAAAATACATTAGTCAACCGTTTTGCGGTAGTGGCAGGTAAGTAATAATCTATATAAAAGTTTGGAGAAATTATAAAATTACCAATGTAATAATCTGCACTTAAAGATAAAGCTATCGATTGAAATGCGAACCGAGAATTTGCGTTTTGTGTAAGAGATTTTAATCTTCTATTTCCACCAGCAACAATTGTTGCTGCTCTAAGATTTGTAATGGTACTTTTAAACTTTTCGCTACCTGCATTCACTACAATTTGTGGCGTAAAAGTAAGCGTCCCTTTTTTAGTAAATACACTATCAAAATTAAAAACATGTTCTATACCTAATGATACAGAAAAATCTTTTATATCATTTTTTGTGGTATCAAAAATTGCTATTGTTCTATTAGGTAATTTTAAAGAATCTCGAAAAGTAATTTCGTTAAAAGTACCAGACGCATAGCCAATAGATAAGGTTGGCTGAATATAAGTTTTTGTATATCCCAAAAATGCATACAAATCATTTTGATAAGTAGAATTAGAATTATAAGACTTTGTATCTGCAATAAATTTTGTAAAAGAAATACCAGTGCTTATTTTATTAGATTTGTAATCATATGATGGAGTAATGGCGGTTTGATACGCTTTTAAATTGCCATTTTCGGAGGTAAAATATGGAGTAACAGAAAAACCAAAACCGCTTTTATGATGATAAGAAATACTTGGTGTGTAATACAATTTATTCACTTGTGCTTGTGTGGCATTTACCGAATTATTGTTCACACTAAATGATCCGTTACCCAAGCCAATAGAAATATCAAAATAACTCGTTGGTTTTTCATCTAAACTATCTAATAATGCCAAAAACAATTTTGCATCTTCTAAAGAGTCCAATACTTTTTTTTCACTACTGGTTTGTGCAGATAAATTGATTGTACTAAAAATAACAGATAATAATAGTAAGATTTTTTGCATGTTTTGGCAGATAAATTTATAAGACAGTAACAAATATAAAAGATTTAATGTCTTAAAATAAAAAAAGAATTTCTATTTGCATAAAAACTCTTTTAAAAATTATTTGATGAATGATATTAGCTATTAATTATTTTAGATTTATGTAGATAATTATTATTCTCACTAAAAATAAACAAGCAAGAACCATTTTTTATTTTTTCAATGATGGGTTTACTCAGTTTTTCTGGCACTGCAGGGCATCCCCAACTTCTACCGATGTGACCTTGGCTTCGAGCCAAATCTTCGCTAACATATGGTGCGCCATGCATTACAATTGCTCTTTCGTAAGCCATGTCGTTTATACCATTTTCCAAACCTACTAATTTCATAGAGAAACCATTCTTGCCTGTGTATGTGCTAGATGTTTTATAAAATCCTAAACTGCTTTGCAAACTTTCTGGAATATTAGAAAATTGTGTTGCCATTTCGCCACCGCTTCCCTGCCCATGTGCAACATAAGTATTAAACAAAATTTTATAATTATTTAAATCAATAACGAATAATCTTTTTTGGGCAGATGGTCTTGAAAAGTCAACAATAGAAATGATATGATCGTTTGCAATTTTACCTTTAGATAATAAATACTCATACCCTTTTATAGCATATTGAAATGCATGCTCTGATAGGCCGTAAAAATTTAATTTTAGGCTATCATATACTTTATAGGCATTACTCATTTTATTTTCTACAACTTCAGGCGTAATGATTGGATCTACAGTTTTTATTTTTATAAAAGGTTTTCCTGAAGCAAATGCCATGGGTACATGAACCATACAAGCTAATGCTGCTAAAAAAAATAGGTACGCTGTCTTTATTTTAAACTTTTTCATAAAATTCGGAATTGGTCATTAAAAACGAAATATCAATGTATCTATTGTGCTGTACGGATATATTCAACTTTAATAGATAACAAAAATTTCAAGCGCAAAAGTATTTGTACTTCTGTTTAAGCTTTGTTAATGACTATAGAAAAAAATGTTATAATATTATTTACAATATCATTATGCATTGGTTTTAAATTAATTTACATATTTATATTTTAATTATTTGTATCTTAAATTTAAAAATTTGCATTGCTAGATTTATGAAGCTGATAGAAATTGTGCATAAAAAGAATGTAGTATAACTATTTTTTAGTAAAATATTGACAAGTAAAAAAGGAAATAAAAAGGCTTTTTTCGTGAGTGACCGTAATTGAAAAACAGGATTAATCGAATTTAGCTTAAAAAATATTTTATACATTTTACCAGAAAACGGTATTGCTCATTTATTTGTATATGTAGAAGTTGGTTGTCTTAAAAACAAAACTACTTCCCTATTTATAATTAAGTTTTAAAATAACATCAGATGAGTAAAATTATTATTTCAATTACATTTTTTGCATTAATATTTGTATCTGCAAATGCACAAAAAGGAGCTTCAACTGAGCAGGCTGCTTCCTTCTCATTAGCATTTGGCAGCAACCAATTTACAACATCAGTAAATTATCAATATTTATGGAATTTTGGCAAAAAGAAAAAATGGCAAATTGGCACAGGTGCAAGACTCACGAATAATTTTGGCAATAAAAATTTTTATACAACTTCACCTGCAAAATTAACGAGTGGAAAAACTGGACCAGGCGTTTTTTTTGCAGAACAAATAGTAGCAAATATTGATTCGCTTTACTTTCTAAAAACACAAGCCAATGCACTTAACATTACATTAAACTTTGGTTATAAAATAAATAACCAATTTACAGTAGGTTTTAATATTGATGCTATAGGTTTTTCTTTTGGCGGAAACCAATCTGCAACATACTATGGCAATGGAGGAACTGTAGGTGCAACTACAGCAAAGCCTACAAGTTTTAATTTGTTATTGGTAAGTGACAATGATTTAGGCACATTAAACAGTGAATTTTTTGCTCGATATAATTTTAATAAAAAATGGGGGGCAAAACTTGGCTTTCAATTTTTATTTACAGAATATACTGCAGCTTCTAAAATACAAACAACTCCTGCTGGAGATAAGAATGATAGGTTTAGGAATAAATCGAGTGAAATATCAATAGGCACAACTTATCAATTTTAAGATAAACAAAATAAGAATTTATGAAACTAATAAAATTAATATTTGCAACCTTATTGATAAACCATTGCGCTTATGCACAAACCTATACTGCAACCGATGATGGAAGTAAAGTACATTTTACTATTAAAAATTTTGGCATAAAAACAGGTGGCGATTTTACGGGTTTAAAAGGAACAATTGTATTTAACCCAAAAGCATTAGCAACAAGTTCTATGAATGTGTCAGTAAATGCAACAACTGTAAATACAGACAATGGCGCAAGAGATAAACACCTACGCAAAGAAGAATATTTTAATGTTGAAAAATTTCCTACTTTAAGTTTTGTGAGTACAAAAATTACTGAAAGTAGTGTAGTAGGTCGTTTTTTTGTATTAGGTTATCTAACTATAAAAGGAATTACAAAAGCAGTACAGTTTGGCTTTAGTGCTACACCCTCGGCAACTGGTTATTCATTTGTAGGTGATTTTGAAATAAACCGTAGAGATTTTGGTGTGGGTGGAAGCAGCTCCGTAATGGCAGATAAATTAAAAGTTAGTTTAAACGTAACTACAAAAAAATAAAAATGAATTTTAATAGTATTATATTCCCAGTACTTTCACAATTATCAGAAAGCATATCCTTGCTTTCTGATAATGAGTATTCGCAAAAATCTTTGTTGCTAAATGGCAGTACGGTAGGTGGACATACAAGACACGTGATAGAATTATTTCAGTGCCTTATTAATGGCTACAACGATGGTAAAATTAATTACGAGCATCGCAAAAGAGATATTGAAATAGAAAGTAATAAGAATTTTGCTTGTAGTTTGTTAGATAATATTGCTGATGTATTGCAACTCCCAAATAAAGCATTACACTTAAATGGTTTTTATAGCGAAACAGCAGACGATGAATGCAATATTGATACAAATTTTTATAGAGAACTAATTTATAATTTAGAACATACCATCCATCACATGGCATTGATACGTGTGGCCATAAATGAAGTAAGTAATATTAATTTACCGGAAAATTTTGGTGTAGCATCTGCCACCATGCAATACAAAAAATTATGTGTACAGTAACGTATGTACCCACAAATTCAGGTTATTTTTTAACGAGTAATAGAGATGAAAAAAATACTCGTGCAAAAGCATTGGCACCTGCGTTATATACATTTGATAATGCAGAATTAATTTTTCCAAAAGATGTAGATAAAGGCGGTACTTGGATTGTTCTTAAAGAAAATGGTGACTCTCTTTGTTTATTAAATGGTGCTTTTGAAAGTTTTGTGGATACAGGAATATACAAAATAAGCAGGGGGACAATTGTTTTACAAATTGCTGCTACCAATAATTTAATTGAAGCTTTTAGTAATATTGATTTAATAGATACTGCGCCTTTTACATTAGTTATTGTATTTGATAAAAAATTATTTGAATGCAGATGGGATGGTAAAAAAAAGCATTGCAAACAAATAGATAATAGAAACGCTCATATTTGGAGTAGTGTTACATTGTACAACTCATCTCAACAAAGAAAGAGGCAACGTTGGTTTGAACTATGGCAGATAAACAATCCAACTCCATTGCAAAAAGACTTATTCAATTTTCATAAAAATACTGGTGATGGAAATGTGGAAGATGATTTGATAATGAATAGAAAGAATAATTATTTTACAGTAAGTATTACAGGCATATCAGTAAGCTATGAGGAATGTTTAATGCAATACGAAGACATAATACATCATGAACGCTACAACATCAACTTTGCATACGAACGAATTGCAAACTAAAGAGGCTAATACAAAAAAGCAAACCGCTCCATTTTTTATAAAGTTATTTAACTGGGAGTATTGGAGTTTTAATGTTGTGTATTTCCCTATTTTCTTTTATTGGTTTTATTTATGCTTACGTGCACGAAGTTTATTTTTCTTTAGTGCTAGCAATCCTACCATAGAAAATGGTGGATACCTAATGGAACGTAAAAGTGATATTTACGACATTATGCCACAAGCTTATTACCCAAAAACATTATTGGTAAAGGTTGGACTATCCACAAGAGAAATAAGATTGTTAATAGAAGAAAACAATTTTCAATTTCCAATAATAGTAAAACCAGATATTGGAGGCAAAGGCAGAGGTGTAAGAAAAATTGATAGCATAGAAGATGCCATTGCCTATATTCAATATGCGGATTTTCCTATGCTAGTGCAGGCTTTGGTAGAATACAAAAACGAAGCGGGTATTTTTTATTACCGTTTACCTTGGGAAGAAAATGGACGAATATCTGGTGTGGTAACTAAAGAGTTTTTAGCAGTAACTGGTGATGGAAAAAGCACTCTCGAAGATTTAGTAATGCAAAATCCACGATTTATTTTACAACTAGATGCACTGCGGAGAATGTCTGAAATAAACTTAACAGAAATATTAAAAGCAGGCGAAGAAAAAATAATGGTTCCATTTGGCAACCATGCACGTGGTGCAAAATTTATAGATAGTACAAAGCAAGTAACCCCTGCTTTAGAAAAAACCATAGATGATATTTGCAAAAAAGTACCAGGGTTTTATTTTGGCAGGTTAGATATTATGTACGCCAACTGGCAAGATTTAACCGAAGGGAAAAACATTAGCATCATAGAACTCAATGGTGCTGGTAGCGAGCCCACACATATATACGACCCATCCCACTCTATTTTTTTTGCATGGAAAGAAATTATACGACATTTAAATTTACTCTATCGCATTAGTGTATATAATCACAAGCAAAATAATATCCCCTATTTATCTTTTAAGAAAGGTATAAAAATGTTTATGGATATGAGGGATGTGGAAAAGAAGTTGGATGGGTTGTTGTAGAAATTAATAAAAATTACACAGTCCCTTTCAATACCACATCTGCATCTGGCACTGTAGCACCACCGTTTTTTTCCATAGTAACTGTAAACTCTTTTGAATCTTCAGGCACACCAGTTACTTCCACAAAACGATCTCTAATTTTATCATTAATCATTCCTACACTTACTTGCTTGCCATTTACATTTGCCCAAAGTTGGTAATCATAATTTTCGCCAGATGGTACAAGGTGATGTATCATTACATATGCTTTACCAGTTTTTTTATCCCAAAACATTGTACAACGGCATATTGCATGATACCCTTGCCCAATCATGGCTACAGGAGTAATGGTAGGATCTTTTAAAATATTATAATTTGCAAGAGGCAACGATGATGGCAAATTATTTTTAACTGCTAATTCCGCAGCTTGTGTTTTATTTTCTTTGTATTGTGTGTAATTAAAAAAAGTGCTTACTCCAAATAGTAATACAGAAGCTGCAGCTACAATTTTTATCCAACTCAATCTTTTTATTTTTTTATCTTCCGTTTGCATTGCAACAACTGGTGTTCCTAAAGATTGTAAAGTTTGTAAAATTTTATCATCAGTATTTACACCCGGCAAAAAAGCATTTCTCATCATTTTGCTTTCCAATTCTATTTCAAAATTAATGATGGCCTTATCCAATATAGCATCCTTCTGGCGCAAAAGCTCCAGTTCGATTTTTTCTTGGGCGGTACACAATCCCATTACGTACTGCTCAATAATGCCTGTTGATATGTAGTTTTCTATGTTCAATTAAATAAATTCTTTTCTTAGTTCTATTAATGCGTTTCTCAATCTTGTTTTTACGGTTCCAATAGGAATATTGAGCGTTTGCGCTATTTCTTCTTGTGTAAACCCATTGTAATAAGACAGTTCCAATACGTTCTTATAATCTTCTCTTAAAAGATGCACTTGCTTTCTTAAACCAATGAGGTTAATATTTTGCTGATGTGTATCTTTTGAATCTAAAGCATATACAGAATCTTCGATATTATCGTTTTTTTGTTGGCGCTTAAAATTTTTAGATCGAGTGGTATTAATGGTTGTATTTCTTGTTAAAGTATGTAACCAAGTAAATAACCTTCCCTTGGTTTCATCATATTTCTCAATATTTTTCCAAACTGCTACAAAAACATCTTGCAATACATCGTTTGCAATTTCTGTATCATTTATAAATTGAGTAATGATAGAATACAATGCCCCACGATAATGCACATACAAATGTTTATACGCATCATTATCATGATTACGTAATGCTGTTACGAGTGTATCTTCTGTATATGTGAATTGTTCTTTCAAAAAATATTACAATGCAAATATTGATAATAATATGCATTAAATGAAATAATTTATTTATAATAAAATTGAATGAAACAACATATATAATTTTTATTAAAATAACTAAAATTAAATAGGCCACCCAATTGGGCAGCCTATTTAATTTATTGTATGAAAGAAATTTTATTGAACTTTTACTACTTTTCCAGTAGCCAATTTTTTACCTGTAGCGTCCATTATGTAAACCATATATGTGCCCTGTTGTAATCTGCTCATGTCCACATCCATTCTTCCAAGGGTGCCAACAATAGCATATTCTTTAGCCATTACTCTTGCACCTTTTTCGTCATAAATATTAAGCATTGCTCCTCTTGTAGCCATATTAGATGTATTGAACCTTACATGCATCATAGAACTAACTGGGTTAGGGTAAATAAATATTCTATTAAGAACCAAGTTATCGCTTGTAAGTGCATCAGTAACTTTTGTACTATTAGCATCTATTAAACTTGTACAACCAGTTGTAGGATCTGTAAGCGATACAGTATAAGTTCCAGCATCATCTACCGGAACAACTATAAATGTTGTAGCCAAAGTATTTGGTATAGCAACACCATTCTTTTTCCAGTTGTAAATAAAGTTGCCGCCAGCTGGGCTTACTGTAGTTGTTAAAGTAGTATTTAAAGTTGGGTTTGTATTAGATACAACAGCT
>JAYTGY010000071.1:0-3149 GCA_043733065.1 Ferruginibacter sp. | reverse complement strand
AGTTGCCAAATCTTTTGATGGTATAGAAAATACGGAAGCTGCAATGGGCGCAAATTTTATACTTGTGGCAGTATATTCAATCGATTTATTTTCTTTTGTGTAAACGTATTTCATTACTAAGCCAGGTAAAGATGCAAACAATGGCTCAGCTGCTACAAGGGCTTTGCTTTTTAAATTGGGTAAAAAATAAGTAGTAAGTGTTGTACTATCTTTAGTGGTAATAACGGCTTTGGTACAAAGTTTATCTAATATCCTTAATGTATCTTCTTTAAAAATTTCGCAACGAGTGCCATCATATTTTGAGTTAAATTTTTTCCACTCTTTTGTATTCAAATACATTTTTACCCGATCCTTACCCGATTCTTTTACAATGGCAGCATTTTTTTGTTTTAATCCTTTTTTATTATTGTAAAAAATACTTTGCATGCGCATAAGGCTTACCAAACGTAGGCGTACAATATCATTTTTTACGAAAGTTGTTTTTATGCCTCCATTGTACGTTTCAGCAATATCATTTATTTTATCGCCTTTTACAACAATTGCATAACTGATTACAAATTCTTTTGCGTTGGGTTTTACTTCTTTTAAAACTTTTTTAGAAGATTGTGCTGTAGCAAAAAAAGAAAACAAAAGCATACAGATAAAGCAAATTGCTTTAATAAATAAAAAAGATTTTTTTTTGTAGGTAAGCAATGCCATCATTTTATCTGCTAAATATTTTAATCTAATAATCGTAAAATTCAAATTATTTGTACAAAATAAAATTACCAAGGTCAATAGGATCCAACGGATTTAAATTAACATTTGGGTTAAAAAAAGCAGAGTCAGCTCTTTTCCATTTTTCTAATTTTTCCCGCTGCTTTCTTGCTCGCCTGGTAGGCTTACCACTTTTTTTGGTTTTGTACATTTTTTTCATCATTGCACCCATGCCTTCGGTAATGGTGATAGATGCATAATCATCGATGGTAATTTGCGTTGCCACTGGATTATCTACTTGCAAAAATGCTGGAAGATTACTTTCGTTGAAAGATGCAAAAGTGGCTAAGTAATCGTTATCTACAATATCAAACTTGCTACCATTTATTAAAAATTCGGTAGGTGCTGCTGGTGCGGCAATAGTTGAAGAAGCTCCAAAAAACATTTTTCGTATTCCATCACTATTGCTACCATTATTATTTTTTTGTGTAAATCTATTTTTACCAATAAATGCAAACTGTGGGCTGATGTTTTGTTTTGAAACAGAATCGTCAAATGGAGGTGTTACAGCAGGTGAATTCGTTGAAGACGTTGCAGCAATGGATGCATTATTATCGCCATTTTGCTGTGCATTAGTTGCGCTTTTTTGATATGTAAGGTATCCAACAAAACACATAAACAATATTGCAGCTGCCGCAGCAATTCTTTTAAAATTTGCAGAAAAAGGAATAACTATTGCCGGAGTTTTAGTTGCAGAATTTGTAACCAATCCTTTAATAATTTCCATTAATTTGGTAAATGAAAAAGGTGGTGCGACTTCGAAATTTCTTAGTGGTTTAAAAGAATTAAGTTCATCCGATGATTTGATACGAGTCAATAAATTCGTAAAACTAATTGCCTCAATTGGTGGCATAACAGTATGATCAAATAAAGATTTGAGCGTTTTTGAAAGGCTAGTATTTTCTTCTTCAATTTTGTTTTTAATATTATCAAACAAAAAAGCTGGAGGAGCAATAGCAAAGCTCTTCAAATCATGTAATAATATGGTATTGTTGTTTCTCAATTTATGCTTCAGTAGGTAAAAGATTTTTCAAATAAGTTCTTGCTTTGTGTAATTTAGATTTGCTACCACTTTCGGTAATGCCAAGCATTTCACCAATTTCTTTGTGGCTATAATCTTCAATTACATAAAGATTTATTATAGTACGATATCCCGAGGGTAAGTCGGTAATAATTTTCATTAATTGATCGTGCGAAAGTTTATCTAAAACAGAAGTTTCGTTTCCTTTTATGTTTATGCTTTCATCAAGATCTGCAAATGGAATTCGTTTCTGTTTAAGTTCATCGAGGCAGGTGGTCACAAAAATTCTTCTGGCCCATCCTTCAAAAGATCCATCGTGCCTAAATGCGCTTAAATTTCTGTACAGCTTTATAAACCCATCCTGAAAAAAGTCGTTGGCTTCGTCTTTGCTAGTAGCATAACGAAGGCACAAACTGTACATTTTTCCAGAAATTTGGTCATAAATTCCCTTAAAAGCAGCATCGTCACCTTCTGCTGCTCTATTTATCAAGACTGCATTTATGTCTGAAATGTCGCCGTTTACATTCATTATTTTTTTAGATTTTTTTTAGGGGGGTGCTAAAAATCTCTTAATTGATTCTCAAATTAACACAATTTTTGCTAATTTTTACAATTATTTGACAATTGTTGTTTATCTAAAGGAGTGAAAATTTGTTTTATGCTTTAGAAATAGGGGAAATGTTGAAATTTGAGGCATTAGCACAAATAACAAGAATATAAAAATAAAAAGCTCAACACCTGATTTGGAATTGAGCTTTTTGTATCGGGAATGGTTGTAACCTCGAACCTTATTATGCAAGATTTGGAAGAAATTGGTAACTTTTGATGACTTATGATTACATGGAGCTACATGGAAAAGTTAGAGTTGAAAACTTTATAGATTTACAAAGTGTAAGTGTAAGGGTCAATAACATTTAATCCTTTAATATTTTGAAAATCGGAAGTGTTGTGGGAAACAATGCTCAGATTGTAAACTAAAGCAGTAGCAGCAATAATGGCATCGGGCAATTTAATATTACGAATTCTGCGCAAACTGATACAAGTATCAATTATTTCTTTATTTACTTCTATAACATTTGCCAGAGCTATAAAATCTTCAGAAGCCTTAGTTGTGTCTTTGTACCCTAAAAATTCAATATACGTTATAAATGAAACGGTAAAATCTTCATTTATTATTTCAGCTAGAAACATCAGCCCATTCTCTGGGAGTTTTTTCATTTGCGCATCAATGATTGTATTGGTATCTATTAAGAATTTCTTTCCCATTCATTGCGGCTTTTAGTAATGTGGGCTTGCATTCTCTCACCATCTTCTTTAGTGAGTGTGCCAAAAAAGTCGGACGGTTTTGATTTTTGAGAATTAGATGTTTTTA
>JAYTGY010000070.1:0-4949 GCA_043733065.1 Ferruginibacter sp. | reverse complement strand
ACACCACTCAGCTGCATCATACAACTACAATCGGTAGAGATAATGCACGATGCACCTGTAGCTTGTACATTCGTTATTTTTTGATCGGCCATGGCAGTAGAAATGCCTTCAAACTTTACTGAAAACGTACCACCAAAGCCGCAGCAAGTTTCCACATCATTCATTTCCACTATTTTTAAGCCTTGTACATTACGCAATAATCTTCGTGGGCCTTCTTTTATTTTGCACTCTCGCAATGCAGCGCAGCTATCATGATACGTAGCTTTTGTATGCAACGATGCTCCAAAGTTTTCTACTTTTAAAATATCAATTAAAAATTCGCTAAACTCAAATGTTCTTGTAGCAAGGTCTTTTACTTTATTGTGGTTTACACCATCTTCAAAAAGTGCAGGATAATAATTTCGTATAAAACCCACACAGCTTGCACTTGGTGCTACTACATAATCTGTATGATCAAAATCTTTTAAAAATTTTTCTGCTACTGCTCTACTTTCATCACAAAAACCAGCATTAAACGCTGGTTGTCCGCAGCAAGTTTGATTGGTATTGTAAGCTACTTCACAGCCAGCTTTTTCCAATACTTTTATCATATTAAAAGCTGTTTGCGGATACAGCTGATCTACAAAGCAAGGAATAAATAATTGTACTTTCATAGGCTGAATGTCGTAAACCTATAAGATCTTTTTATAGATTGTAAAAAAAAAACTTTTTGAGAAAGGTATTATAAGTTTTGTAATAATAATTTTAAAACCCATCCACCATTGCCATCATTTTAATAGCCGCAGCAGCAGCTTCTTCTCCTTTGTGGCCATGCTTTCCACCCATTCTTTCTTTGGCTTGTTCTTCATTATCTACCGTAAGCACAGCAAAAATTGTTGGCACAGGCAAAGTAGTGTTCAATTGCATAATGCCTTGTGTAACGCCTGCACATACATAATCGAAATGTGGTGTATCGCCTTTTATTACACAACCCAATACAATAAATGCATCAGGAAAATGAATGCTCTTTGGTTGAAATTTATCAAGCTTTTCTATTTCTAATAAAAAATCTTCGTCTAATAATTCCTCTTCTTCTTGCTCTTTTAAATTTTGCCAATATTTATTTACAGCAAATGGCAATTCAAATGCACCAGGCACAGTTAATGTTTTAAAAGCTATGCCGTTTCCTTTCAATTTTTTTATAGCCCCTTCTTCCAAAACGTCCACCAAATGTGCATTCCATTCTGTTTTTACAATTACAACAAAGGCATCCTTAAGTTGGATGCCTGTTGTATCAGTTAGTTTGTTTGTACTTACTGTCATTATTTTTTAATTTTATTTAGTTACACCAAGTGCTGCTAATTTTTTATCTACCTCGCCACTTGCTACGGCTTGAAAACTCGGATAATTATCTTTTAAGTTTTGATATAATTCTATCGCATCTTTTGTTTTTTGAAGATAAACAGCATAATCTCCAGCTGTAATTAAAGCATCAGCTGTAAACGCTTCATCTTTAGTATTGATACTTGCCGCTTTTTTATAAGCACTCAATGCTTCATCACTCTTTTTCAGTTCTGAATAAGCATGCCCAAGCATCATGTATTTTTTTATTTCTGTTTGGTATGCACCGTGCGAATCAAAATCATTTAAATACTTTACAGCTTTATCAAACTCTTTTGTTTGCAAATATGCAGCACCTACCAAATAGCAGGCTCTGTTTGCATTTAGCGTGCCACCATACTCACTTATTACTTTTAATAATCCAGTAATATTTTTACCATCAAGCGATCCGCCATTTAATGCTGTGTTGGTAGAATCTTTGCCAAATGTGGCATTCGCCATTTTATCCGTTAAATTTTCTGCAGGAAAAATAGCTTCTGCAGCTTTCACTTCTTTTGGTTCGCTTACTAATTTCTTATAACCGTACCAACCGCCTACTAATAATACCAATGCAGAAACTCCGTATATTATCGGCTTGCTGTATTGAGTCAAAAAATCCTTTTTTACAGTTACTTCTTCAGATATTATTTCCGTTGTGTCCACTGTTGTTTTCTTCTCTGCCATGTTAGTTTTTATTATTTATTGTAATATGCCTTCATTTTTTTAGGCAATGTTTTAATCGGTTATGTATGGATAATTTTCTTCTATATAAACATCCTTAAGTAATTCATCTTCATCTGGCCAAGGGCTATCTTCCGCAAATTGTACTGCTTCTTCTACCTCCGCTTTCACTCTTTCATTTATTACTTCAATCTCTTCATCAGAAATGGAATGTTCAGTTTTCAAAACTTTCAGCACATGATCTATCGGATCTTTTTCTTTGTACTCTTCTAATTCTTCTTTAGTTCTATATTTAGATGGGTCGCTCATACTATGACCCTTATATCTATATGTTTTTATTTCTAGTAATGTTGGTCCACCTTTTTCTCTAGCTCTATTTACAGAACGCAAAATAGCATTGTGCACATCTTCAGGACTCATTCCGTCAACAGTATCTGCTGGCATTTCGTAGGCGTCAGCCATTTTATATATATCCAATGTTTTGCTCGTACGTGCTACAGAAGTACCCATTGCATAATGATTATTTTCGCAAATAAAAACTACAGGTAAATCCCATAACATAGCCATATTGAATGTTTCATGCAGCATTCCTTGCCTTGCAGCCCCATCTCCAAAAAAGCAAAGTACCACATTCTTTGTACCATTATATCTTTCTGCAAATGCAATACCTGCACCAGTACCAATTTGTGCACCCACAATACCATGCCCACCAAAAAAGCCTTGTTCCACACCAAATAAATGCATACTTCCGCCTTTTCCTTTACTACATCCAGTAGCTTTTCCATATAACTCAGCCATGCAACTTTTAGAACTTACGCCCTTTGCAATTGCCAAAGCATGGTTACGATAAGCTGTTATAAACTTATCATCTGGGGTAGTTGCTGTCATGCAACCTGCCGCAATAGCCTCTTGCCCAATATACAAATGGCAAAAGCCACGTATTTTTTGCATACCATATAATTGACCCGTTTTTTCTTCAAAACGACGCATCAATAACATTAATTCGTACCAGTAAAGGTAAGTTTCTTTAGAAAACTTTGTTGCCAAATCAGTAGTTTTTAGGTTGCAAATATAGGAAATAACATTTTAGATTGATGATGTAATATTTAAGATTAAATCTTTGATAATTTATACTCTATTTATGGGAATACAGTATTGGAGATTGATTTGGAATACGAATTGAATTAGAACACGGATGACACGGATTTGACGGATGAACACAGATAAGCAAAAAATCTTTTAAAATCCGTCCAATCCGTGTCATCTGTGTCATCTGTGTTCCGAATTATTGCAAAGCAAAAAATCCTTTTAAAATCCATTCAATCCATATCATCCGTGTTCCAAATTATTGCAAAGCAAAAAAATCCTTTTAAAATCCATTCAATCCGTGTCATCCGTGTTCCAAATTATTACAAAGCAAAAAAATCCTTTTAAAATCCGTTCAATCCGTGTAATCCGTGTTCTAATCATTTGCGAAGCAAATAAAAAATCAAATCCGTGTCATCTGTATTCCAAAAAAATTGCAAAGCAAAAACATCAACCATTATCTTTGCCTTCATGCTACGCCTTACCAAAATATCGCTTACTCATTTCAAAAATTACGATTGCTCTCCTTTTGAGTTTAGCAAAAATGTAATAGGTATTTGTGGGCTTAATGGTATTGGCAAAACAAATTTGCTAGATGCTATTTATTATTGCTGCTTTACCAAAAGTTATTTTACGGCTACAGATACGCTCAATGTAAATTTTGAAAAAGAAGGCTTTAGACTAGAAGCCAATTTTGATAATAATAACGAACCTCAAAAAATTATTTGTATAAACAGAGGTGCAGGCAAAAAAGAATTTTCGGTAAACGATGTGCAATACGATAAGTTGGCAAAGCACATTGGCACTTTACCAGCAGTTATCATTGCACCAGATGACGTGGAAATAATTGTAGGTGGCAGCGAAGGCAGGCGACGATATTTGGATACAGTAATTTGTCAATTGGATAATGATTATTTGCAACAACTCATTATGTACAACAAAGTAATGCTGCAGCGAAATAGTTTGCTCAAACGCTTTGCCGAACAAGGTAATATTGATAAACCATTGCTTGAAATATTAGATGCACAACTTATTGCGCCTGGTAAAATCATTTTTGAAAAACGTACTTTTTTTACACAAAAATTAATTCCACTCATTGAATCTTTTTATCATCGCATTGCAGACAATAATGAAGAAATAAAATTTACATATAGCAGCCATTTGCAAAACGAAAATTTTGAAAGCCTCATCACACGCACACAGGAGCGTGACCGCATGCTACAACGCACCAGCGCAGGCATACACAAAGATGATATTCAGTTTGAACTAAATGGACAACCATTTAAAACCATTGCAAGCCAAGGGCAACGAAAAAGTTTATTGTTTTCTCTAAAATTGGCACAATACCAATTGCTTAAAGATTACAAATTGTTTTCCCCAATTTTGTTGTTAGACGATGTATTTGAAAAGCTTGATGAAAAGCGTATGCACCGTTTACTGCATTGGGTTTGCAACGAAAACGAAGGGCAAGTTTTTATTACAGATACACATAAACAACGCCTTGAAAATATTTTTGAACAATTAAAAATTGATGGACAAATAATAGAATTGTAAATTTGAATTATGGCAGAATTATCTATTGGCGAAGCATTACAAGCATTCCTTAAAAAAAGCAAGTTGAAAACTGGCGTACAAGCTGTACAAATTGGCGAAGTATGGGAAAAAATAATGGGCAAAACCGTAGCTAAATACACCGATAAATTGCAAATTATAGGTTCTACACTTTTTGTTACAACAACCATTGCCCCACTAAAAAACGAATTACTTTATCAAAAAGAAAAAATAATTGAATTAGTGAATGAAGCCTTGGGTGATAAAGTGAT
>JAYTGY010000069.1:0-6336 GCA_043733065.1 Ferruginibacter sp. | reverse complement strand
AAATTTTCTTTGTTGAGATAACGATTACTTACCATTATTATATCTGCAAAAGAAATAATGGCTAGTAAAATAGTAGCCAACGAAGCATTCATTTTTTTTGTTGCTGCAAACCAAATAATAGTACCACCAAGTAACAAGAATAATAACATTCTTAAAAAATCACTCAAGTAAATATCTTTCCTATCTTGCACTAAATTCTTTTTAAAATCATTCACCATTGTTTTAGCTTGTGCACTTACTTCTGCGGTAGCAGGTTTTCCTTGTGCTATTACCTGACTTACATACTGCTCCATATTTTCCATACGAGCATTATCGCTAACACCTCTAAAATCTGCACTAAAATAGTTTAATGCTAATGCTGCAACTACAATTGTAATTCCAATGCCTGTATATTTTAATTTTTTTACGAGTACATTTTTTTCTATCTCCCCATAAATAATATTTTGCAAAGCTAAAATAGCAAGCATGATTATTGTAAGTTGAGGAATAATCATTGCCATAGATGGTGCTCTAAACTTATTATAGAATGGTAGGTGATCAAACAAGAAATAATTTACCACTTTAAAATTGGAACCCCATGCGAGCACAATACCAATAATTGTAGCTGCAAGCAACCAGCCTAAATATTTTTTATCTACAAAAAATATACTTGCAATAAATAGTAAGCAAATAATAGCTCCTAAATATACTGGACCAGATGTGCCAGGTTGCGTACCCCAATAAGCACTAAAACTGTTGTACATATTGTTTATAGCTTGCTCTGGTAAACCACTACTCGTTAACCCTTCAATTGTCTTACTTTTTTCGCCAAATGGTTTTGGCCCCGAATTGCTGCCCATATAATTAGGCAAAATAAAAGTAAACGTTTCACCAATACCATAGCTCCATTGAAATGCATAATCCTTATTTAATCCACCTTTAGTTTTATTTGCGGCATCTTCTGGTTTTTCTCCAAGTGTAAGTTCAGAGCGACCACCACGCATAGTTTCTTTAGCAAATTCTTGCGTGGGCATAAAAACTGTAGCAAAAGATAATAATGCTAAAGCGGCAGCTACAACAGCTAACCCAATTACTTTTAAGAAATGAAAAATGTCTTTTTCCTTATTTTTTTTTACGCTAAAAAAGATATTCCATCCAAAAGTATTTATCATGAAACCTACAAAAAAGCAAGCTAATATTATAAAAACATAATACACCACTTGCACATGATTTTGATTCATTATTAAAGTAGCAGACAATAATGTTGTAATAAATCCAAGTATATATTTTTTTTCTGTAAGTAAAATCATTCCACCTACTAGCATTGGTGCATAACCCATAGCAGCAAATTTTGTGATATGTCCTACTTCCATTAAAATGGCATTATAAGACGCAAAACTATAAGCAAGTGCGCCCAATATTCCAATCCATGGTTTTACTTTTAATATTTGTGAGAGAATATAAAAACTAATACAAGCCAAAAAAAACAAACCCGGCTCCCGCGGCAGAAATAAAGTAAATAATTTATGAAACCAATTTAAAGTAATATTGTGTGTACCACTCATTGTTATTTGATAACCTGGCATACCGCTAAACAAACTATTTATCCATAATGGATAGTGACCATTAGCTTCGTAAAACATTTTAGATTGATGTGCCATACCACCCACTTGGCTCATATCACTTTGGTTTATTGCCATACCTTGAAAGACAGGCAAACAAAACAATACTGATACAATTAAAAATATTCCGGCAGCTATCAAATGCGGAGCAGCTTTTTGTAATAAAGTCTTATTCATATAATTTTTTAATATTCCGCAAAATAAGCTTTTTATAAAAAACTTTGGGCGCATGTACTTTATTAATTCAAAATCTTTTTGCCTCTCAAAATTTTTTCTATATTTTTGCAGCCCAAATCAAACGGTAGTCGTAGCTCAGTTGGTTAGAGCATCAGATTGTGATTCTGAGGGTCGGGGGTTCGAGCCCCCTCGATTACCCATTTTTAAGCCTTTTAGTAACTTTTGCTAAAAGGCTTTTTATTTATCCTTACCACACCTTACAACCTAAAAGGTAGTCGATGTATATTTGCAAACTACTAATTGCTCCCGCTTAAATGCGGGACAAATTACCCAATTGCCAACTGTCTTCTCTCGTTTAACAAAAAATTATTACCGTTTATCTACACAATTAATCTTTAAACTTCATTTTATCGTTAATTTTACTTTATGCAACAAATTGCAGCATTTATGATGAGTAAAAAATTTATACCTGTGGCGCTTGTGCTGGTATGCGCAAGTCTGTTTATTGCTTTCAAATCTCAAGGTAAAAATGAGAGAGCTGGTGATGATAACCCAAAAACTAAGCATGCAAAAATTCTTAAAAACGTCGGCATTTTATTAGAAGAAGGGCATTACAGTCCAAAAAAGATTGACGATGTTTTTAGTAAGGCCGTGCTTAAACGATTTGAAGAAGATTTAGATGGAGAGAGAAATGTTTTCTTCCAAACAGATATTGATTCATTAAAAAAATATGAAAACAGTATCGATGATGAAATACATGGAGCAGAACTAAAATCTTTTTACGCAGTAAACGATTTGTATTTAAAAAGACAAAGTGAAGTAACTAATTTGTATGTAGGTATTTTATCTAAACCATTTGATTTTACGATAGATGAATCGGTAGAAATGGATGCTGAAAAGTTATCTTTTCCAAAAAATGAAGCAGAGCGAAAAGATATGTGGAGAAAGCGTATGAAGTTTATGGCGCTCAGTAAATATGCAGAATTATTAGACCTAAGAACTAAAGGAAAAGGGAAAAAAGATTTCGTGTATAAAGCAGACAGCACTTTGGAAAGAGAAGCTAGAGAATCGATAAAAAAACAAATGGATCGTTATACCACTACTAAAAAAAGTAGAGAAACGATAGACGAAAATTTTAGCGTTTTCGTAAATGATATTGCTGGCAGTATGGATCCGCATACCGATTATTTTGCCCCGGTGGATATGCGTAGTTTTAACGAATCTATGAAAGGAAGTTTTTATGGCATTGGTGCACAATTGAAAGAAGAAGATGGTAAAATAAAAATAACAAGTTTAATTAGTGGAATGCCAGCATGGAGAAGTGGAGAGATAAAAGAAAACGATGAGATAATAAAAATTGCTCAAGGAAAAGGAGAAGCCATTGATGTTACTGGCTATTCTGTGCCCGATGCTGTAAAGCTAATACGTGGTGCAGAAAAGGGTTCTGAGGTAAAACTTACTATTCGTAAAGTAGATGGTAGTATAAAAGTAGTTTCATTATTAAGAGATGAAATAAATATTGAAGAAACATTTGCAAAATCTGTAATCATAAACAGCGAGCATAAAATTGGCTACATTTATTTGCCAGAATTTTATGCAGATTTTCAAAAACCTGATGGACCAAGATGTGCTAAAGATGTAGCAAAAGAAATTGAAAAATTGAAGAAAGAAAATGTAGAAGGTATTGTGCTAGACTTAAGAGATAATGGAGGCGGGTCTTTATACGATGTGGTGCAAATGGCAGGTTTGTTTATAGAGGATGGTCCAATTGTACAAGTAAAAAGTAGAGATGATAAACCAACTATTTTAAGAGATAAAGATAAAACGGTACAGTTCTCTGGGCCACTTGCAGTAATGGTAAATGAAAGAAGTGCATCCGCATCAGAAATATTTGCTGCTGCCATACAAGATTATAAAAGAGGAATAATAATTGGTAGCACAAGTAGCTATGGAAAAGGTACAGTACAAAGAGCAATACCGCTAAATCCTGAAAATGAAAGTATATTGCAAGGCACAAATAAATCAGAAGATTTGGGTTCGTTAAAACTTACTTTGCAAAAATTTTATCGCATAAATGGGGGTGCTACGCAAATAAAAGGAGTAAAGCCAGATGTTGTATTGCCAGATGGTATGGAGTACATAAAGTTTCGTGAAAAAGATAATAATTATGCTTTGAAATGGGATGAAATACCACAAGTAGATTACAAACCTTGGGTGAGCACTACAGATATTAGTTCTGTTATTGCAGGAGCTAATGCAGAAACTTTTGCAAATGCCAATTTTAATAAAATAAAATTGAATGTAGAGTGGTTACAAAAATCTTACGACAAACAGTATAGCCTCAATTTGAAACAGTATAATTATGAGCAAACACAACAAAAATCTGTTTATAAAGAAATGGAAGCTGCTTATAAACTTACAAAAGCAATGGATGTAAAAAATATAATAGCAGATACATTAGAAGCAAATAAAACAAAAGAAAAAGCTTTACGTAATAAACAATTTGTAAAAAAAATTGCAGAAGATATTTATGTAGATGAGTCTGTAAAAATATTAAACAAAATGATTTTGAATGGCCAAGTGGCAAAGAAGAACTAAGCATATAATTTTATTTTTGAAAGCCGCTCTTATTTTGTGAGCGGCTTTTTTATTTCTCCACTATTAAGTTTTCCTCCAAAGTTTCCACTATTTTTTTTAAGCTACCCTTTAGCAATGCCATATCTATTGGAAAAGTTTTTTTGCCAATAACAATACTATAACGAAAATCATCTCTTGCAGATGAATTTTCTATAGCTGCAAAAGTTTTAAGTTTTTTTACAAGCTCTTCTTCTTTTATATCTATTTGCGTGTGGGCTTGTAAACTTTTGCCTAACTGCCCGCCAGATCTTTCTAATTTTATATTTATCATTTTATTTAATTTAAACTTTTGCCGCTTTCCATCCGCTAATTACGGCTTTATGAACCTTACTATTTTTGCCAAATAATGTTGAAGCATGCAAAATAGTAGCTTTTTTCGCCGCCAAAAAATCTGAATCTTCTTTTAACGATTGCGTGAGCGCAGCATACCAAACCTTGCCTACTGTTTCCCACGAAAAACCACCTGCTTCTTTTGCAGCCATACAAAATGCAAAATTAGGAATGCCAGAATTATAATGCACGCCACCCCAATCTCCTTTAGAATTATTGCGCAATATTAAATACTTATTCATTGTAGCTGGTTGTGGGTCATCGCCCCATTGTGGATGATTTACAAATGCAATGCCAGGGGCTATCATACTTCTTAATGCATATTCTTTTCCTAGCATAATATTTTCGCCAATAAGCCAATTGCTTTCGTTTACATTTTGTTGTAGGGCATATTGTTTTATCATTATGCCAAACACATCCGAAAATGATTCGTTGAGAGCGCCGGACTGATTTTCATATTTTAAATTAGCACTGTACTGCGTTACACCGTGCGCAAGCTCATGGCCAATAATATCAATATCAACCGTAAAACTATCAAACACTACCTTATCACCATCGCCATACACCATTTGTCGTCCATTCCACATAGCATTTTTATATTTCTTACCATAGTGAATAGAATTTACCAACACCATACCTTCATTGTCGAGACTATTTCGTTTAAAAATATCGTAATAAAAATCCCATGTGTTTTTAACACCAAAGCGAACGTTTTTTGCAATTTGGTCTTTCGCAATATCTGCATTAGTAAGTAATTTACCTGGCAAGCTATATCCCTTTTGTACATCATGTATTTCAATATTAGCTTTGGGTTTTTTAGCTTTTAATTTTTTTACAGCAAACATCTTTTGTTCAATCTTTGGCAATGCCGAAAAGAAATTTCTATCACTTCTAAAACGATAATTTCTTAATTCATTATCCAACGATTCTTCTTTTTTTAATTTGCCAATATCTTTCATTTTGTCGGCAATATAAGGTGGCAAAATACATTGAATGGGATTGCGATGATTATTACACATAAGCAAGTTTTTTTAATATTTTAAAATATATTTTTTTCAACTTTCTTTAGTTGCTTTATTTCTATCAAATATTTTTTTACCAAAATAAGCTACCAAGGGTATTAATATTAGTACCAACAATTTTTCAGGATTTTTTACCAGCCAATCTACTAGTGTTCTCCAAAAATTAGTTTCTAACTGAATGCTAATGGCTATTTCACGAGTATCAATAGGTTTCTTTACACCATCTTCTTTTTCGGCTGCTACTTTTATATATAGTCTTGCATGTTGCACAGTTGTCTTTGGAGTTACTGCCCAGTGCCATTCAGTTTTTTCTCCTTCTGTAGTATCTATGGCTTGCTTTTGAGGAATATCAAAAGAGTCTATTTTAAAATTATTATCTGGGTCATTTAAAGTAACCGTTAAGTATTTGTAATAATAAATATTTTTTTCTGTAAAAAAAGATGCTGTATCAGATTTTCGTTCAGCTTTAATTTGGCTGTTCACTTCCTTTAAACTTAATAAAATATCTTCTGTAAGTTTATTTAATTGTTTGGCATCGTTTAATGCTTGTACTTCCGCATATATACTCC
>JAYTGY010000068.1:0-5979 GCA_043733065.1 Ferruginibacter sp. | reverse complement strand
AGTTTCTCAAACAGCATTATTAAAAAAAGCTGGGGCTACACCTGCACAAATAAAGGGTTTGGTAGATAAAAATATATTGCTGGTAGAAAAAAGAAGTATCGATAGAATAAAAACTTTACCAAAATCTGTTGAGATAGATTTTACACTCAGCGAAGCGCAAACAAATTCACTTGCTGAAGTGCGACAAGTATTTACAGGAAAAAATGTATGCTTAATACATGGCGTAACAAGCAGCGGCAAAACACAAATCTACATAAAACTCATAGAAGAATATTTTACACAAGGCAAGCAAGTATTATACCTCTTGCCCGAGATTGCTTTAACGGCACAAATTATTCGTCGCTTGCAAAAACATTTTGGTGGCAACATTGCCATTTACCATTCTAAATTTAACAACCAAGAGCGTATAGAGCTTTGGAATAAAATTCGTACTGGCGAAATAAAAATAGTACTCGGTGCAAGAAGTTCCTTGTTTTTACCATTTAAAGAACTAGGATTGGTAATTGTTGACGAAGAGCACGATCCATCGTATAAACAACAAGACCCAGCACCACGCTACAATGCAAGAGATGCAGCTATTTTTTATGGCTCATTGTTTGGAGCCAAAATTTTATTGGGTAGTGCCACACCATCTTTAGAAACGTATTACAATGCCAAGCAAAAAAAATATGGCTTGGTAGAATTGAACGAACGCTTTGGTGGCATAAAATTACCTGCCATAGAAATTATAAACACCACACAAGTTGTACAAAAAGAAAAGGGCAAAGTAATGATAAGCCCACAGCTTAAAGAAGCCATACAAAAAACGGTGGAGGCAGATAAGCAAGTAATTTTATTTCAAAATAGGAGAGGCTACAACCCTTACCTAATATGCGGTACATGCGGACACTTGCCACAATGTGTACATTGCGATGTGTCGCTCACACTGCACAAATACAGCAACAAATTGCATTGCCATTATTGCGGCAGCACGTATCCAAAATTGGTTACTTGCCCTGCATGTGGTACAAATGTTTGGTTAGAAAAAAACTTTGGCACAGAAAAAATTGAGGAGCAATTGGAAAATGATTTTGCAAAATTTCGTATTGCACGCATGGATGTGGATAGTGTGCGTGGAAAAACGGCGCACGATAATCTCATACATTTATTTGAACAACATCGCTTAGATATTTTGGTGGGCACACAAATGGTGGTAAAGGGTTTGGACTTTGATAAAGTAAATTTAGTGGGTGTGTTAGATGCAGATGGGTTGCTGAGTTTCGCAGATTTTCGTGCTAACGAAAGAGCCTTTCAATTAATGGAGCAAGTGAGTGGGAGAGCTGGGCGCAAGCATGAACAAGGCAAGGTAATGATACAAGCCATGAATGTGAAGCACCCAATTTTATTGCTCGTACAACAACACGATTACAAACAGTTTTACGATTTTGAAATAGACAAACGCAAAGAATTTTTTTACCCGCCTTTTAGCCGCATGATAATGATAACCATGAAGCATAGAGATAAAGAAACCGTTGAAGCAGCATCGCACAAATTGGCAGCGTTGCTCGGGCAAGATTTAAAACAATTTATTACTGGCCCTGCGGCGCCCGTGGTTGGGCGTTTGCGCAATATGTACCTCATGGAGCTTATGATAAAACTGCCCAAAGAAGCTGGCATGAGCGGCAACTATAGAAAAGTAATTCGCAACCATATAAATTTATTGGGTACAGAACAAAAGTTTAAGAGTGTGCAGGTGGTAGTGGATGTGGATCCGTTGTGATTTGGTGCATGAGTAGTGGTAACAATTATGAGCATTGGTTTCCCGCTATTCGCTATAATATTTTTTTTCGTTCCTCAAAAAAATTTCTGCTTCTATCGTGGCTAAAATCAGCAGAGAAACTTTTATCAGCTTTTATTGTGGAGAAAGTTGAAGCGAAAAAATTAATAAAATAAACCTATTACTATAATAGAATATTTGCACTTTTATAATGGGTTATTAAATTAATAATCATATCAAATAATATTAAGCATCACACAATTATGATGCTAATGTAAAATATGTTACTTTATGAAAAAAGCAATTCTATTAATCGTAACTTTTTTTTTATTTCTATGTTGCAAATCTCAAACAAGAAGAACAGAACTTGGTTTAAGGGGAGGCATAAATTTAGGCTCTTTATTTGGGCCCGGAACAGATTATGCTGGTTTAAATTCATATAAAAAAAACTATTTTAGCGGAGTGGTAGGTTTGCAATTTCGATATAGAATATCTAAAGAATATGCTTTAAATACTTTTGTACAATTTGAACAAAATACTTTGTATTTATATAATCGCACTTTAGTAGATCATTCTGGTTATCCATATGGGCAAGGAGATGAGATATCCAAACTCAGTTATCTAAATATTCCTATTACTGTTGAGCGTTATTTTGGCAATAAATTAAAATTTAATCTTAATGCAGGCTTATTTGTAGGAGTATTAGTAGAAGATATTTTTGTTACTAAAGTTAAGCAGCGGTTTATACCAGCAGGTCAACCACCAACACTTGAAGTTTTTAAAACTAAAACTAACAACGATAACTTAATGAATTTCGGACTTTCAATAGGTGCAGGGGTTTCCATACCAGTTACAAAAAAAATAAATATCGGCTTAAATTTTCAAAATAATCTAGGATTAATAAATGTAACAAATATCTATAATTACTCTGCCTATAATGTTAAAACAAATTCAATTTCATTTTTAACAGGAATATTATTTTCAATATAGGATAAGCTACAAGCTATTTTTCTCAAATTTTTTATTTTTTTTTCAGTGAGATGATCTTCACACATTATTCAGTGAGATATGGTTCTTGTTGGAAGTCGTTGGTAAGCTACACCAACCACTCATGAATGCCGAGGCTTGGTTTTCAAACAGCCGCCCCAAAAAATCCCCAATCAATTTAATCCCACCCTTTTAAATTTCTTTCAATAATTTGCGCCATGCAATTAACCGAAAACTTTTCTTTAAAGCATTATAATACATTTGGCATACATGTAATGGCAAAATATTTTTCTGCCTTTTCAAATACAAATGAGTTAGCAGAAATATTAGAATATAAAAATGAACATAAATTCGTTCTCGGTGGCGGTAGTAATATTCTTCTTATTTGTCGGTTCATAATATTTTTATTAAAATAGGAAAAGTTGTAAAGGTTACTATTTATTCGGGTGAGACTGCTCTTCTAACTTTTGTACTTTTTCTGCAAGCACATTATTCTTTTTATTTAAGTCGATAATGTACAACGTTAATTCTTCTACTTTTTCCATCAAACGTTTATTCATATCGCCCAATGATATACCATCTTTTTCTACTTCAGCAGCAGATGGTATGTTTGGAAGATGCTTATTTTTATTTATGGATCTTTCCAATTCATCAAGCGGTAGTAATTTATAATCTTTACCAAAAACATAATCAGGCCAAGTTGCATATAGTTGTACTTTTACTTCTTCCGCAATAATTTTACCATGTACACTTAAGTCATACCCAGTAGCTATTCTATCGGATGTACCTCCTATTAGTTGTTTACCATTTAGATGTAATTTTGCATTGGGGCTGTATGTACCAATACCTGTATTTCCCCAACTTGGTTGCAATATCAAATAATTATTTGCACCGCTATTAGACCACATTACTAATGAAGTATCTGTTGGAAAAACGGCTCCACCAAAACCAGTTTCGTTGGCTGTATAAAAATTAATACCGCTACCGCCAACATTCATCGTACGTCCGTAACTAGCACCATTGTATCCAATACCCATACGTCCATCATCACGCATTCTTAGCAAAGTATCTCCTAAATTATTTCTCAACATAAGAGTATTTGTTGTAGATGTAGCTCCTGCACCTATTACATCTAAACGGCCAAGCGGTACACCTGCTCCAGAAAAACCTCCTACTCCCATATTACCATTTTGGCTCCAATAATGCCTAGGTGTAATGGTAGTGCCTCCATCTGTAGTAGTGTACCATCGTAAATCTGCGCCACCACCTGTAGTAGCCATTTGCCATTCGTTGCCACCTTCATATCCTAAACGTATTAATCCCGAGCTAGACTGTACAAATAAATCTCCACCATTTATATGTAAAAGATGATTAGGATTTGTAGTACCAATACCAACAAAGCCAGCATTATTAATAGTAAGCTTAGGACTGGCCTGTATAGTTAAATGCAACTTGCCTGTTGTACCTGAGCCTGTACCAAAATCTACATCTTCGGCTGCACCTGAGTAAGAGCCCCAGTAACCACGGTACACATCATTTTCAAAAATACCCATATACATAGGTGCAGCACCATTAAATTGGCTTACATAACTACCAGTAGTTTTTACATCCAATCTGGCTGCAGGTGTAGTTGTTCCTATACCTACATTTTGTGCATTAGCATTTATTACTAATAAAATAAATAAACTAAATAGTAATTTTTTCATTTTTTCATTTTTTGTGTTAATAGATAAAATTCGAAATCTGGATTAAATAGGAGTTCAGATGTTTTATGAAAATTAGATTTGGTGAAAATAGTAGACGAGATACCATATTATAATTTAATATTATTCAAAGTTAATATAATATGTTAATAATAACAATACCCAATTTATGGGGTATTGAAATAAGATATGGTCAAATAAATTGCTATTCAAACTTGTTTATTTCATTTATAACTAATTAATTAAATGCAATGGATGAATTTTAGTTATTTTATCTGCACATTAAATTTTCATTCTTTTTTATCTGATTTCAATACATTTTATTTATTTTTCTTAAAAAATAAACTAAATGCTTTACACATGTTTTAATAATTTGCAAGATGTTTATCAATGAAAACTTTTCACTTAAATCTTTCAATACTTTCGGAATTAATGTTTCTACAAAACTTTTTGCAAGCTTTTCTAATAGAAATGAGTTGTCAGAAGTTTTAGAAAATAAAAACGAACATAAACTTATACTCGGTGGCGGTAGTAATATTCTTTTTACAAAAAACTACGATGGGCTCGTTTTAAAAAACGAAATAGCAGGTATAGAAAAAATAAAGGAAGACGATGCACATGTATATGTACGAGCAGGTGCAGGCGTAGGTTGGCACGAGTTTGTGTTATATTGCATCAATAATAATTTTGCTGGTGTAGAAAATTTATCGCTCATACCAGGTAGTGTAGGCGCAAGCCCTATGCAAAATATTGGTGCTTATGGTGTGGAAATAAAAGATGTATTTCATGAGCTAGAAGCATACAACATAGAAGGAAAAAAACTCGTTAGTTTTTCTAAAAGCGATTGTGCATTTGGGTATAGAGAAAGTATTTTTAAAAATAAATACAAAGGACAGTTTGTAATTACATCTGTTACATTTCAATTAAATAAAATTCCAAAATATAATACATCTTATGGCGCTATAGAAACAGAGTTGGAAAAGATGGGTGTACAATCTCTGAGTATAAAAGCCATATCTGATGCGGTTATCAATATTAGGCAAAGCAAATTGCCCGACCCTAAGATAATTGGCAACGCAGGTAGTTTCTTTAAAAACCCAACCATACCAAATACACAATTTGAGAAACTAAAAATCGAATTTTCAAATATTGTAGGCTATGCAGTAGGAGAAACCGAAACAAAACTAGCCGCAGGTTGGCTCATAGAGCAATGCGGTTGGAAAGGCTATAGAAAAAGCGATGCAGGTTGCCACGAAAAACAAGCATTAGTATTGGTAAATTATGGCAATGCAATAGGAGAGGAGATATTACAACTTAGTGAAAAAATAATTGATTCGGTAAAATTAATGTTTGACGTGGAGTTGCATAGAGAAGTAAATATTGTTTAATTTTTTATTAGCGTTTATTATATTTTAACATGTGCTGCGGTGCAGATTTTATGGATGACAAACTATGGTTATCTTATTGCCATTTAAAAATTAGGTGCTACTTATTCTATAAAACCTCAATAATTTAAACTCATGAAACGAGTAA
>JAYTGY010000067.1:0-2648 GCA_043733065.1 Ferruginibacter sp. | reverse complement strand
AAACTGTTAATAGACCAGAGTTTAGAGAGCTAGCACCCTTTCTTTTTTTTGAATCTGTAAGTGGTTTCACCATTAGTGGTGATGAGAATTTAAAAAGAGCAAAAATAAAAAACTACGATTTTCGCTACGAGTATTTTCCTGGAAAAGCACAATTACTTTCCTTCTCTTTTTTTTACAAACAATTTACCGACCCTATAGAATTTGTAACGCTACCCAATACCACTAACCAAGCGGGTTACAACAATAATATTTCTGCAAATGTATATGGTATAGAGGCAGAATTTAGAGTACTTTTATCAACATTGTTTGGCAGAAAAAATGAAAATACATTTTTAAGTAGGTTAACACTAACGGGTAATGGTGCCTATATGAAATCAAAAGTAACCCTCGGTAATCTTGGAGGTATTAGTGCAGAAAAATTAGGTTCTAGTCGTCCTCTGCAAGGGCAATCGCCTTATATAATTAATACCTCTATAAGTTATAATGATGACATATCTGGTTTAACCTCTACTATTTCTCTAAATAGAATTGGAGATAGACTTGCAATAGCTGGCAATATTGCAGATCCAGATATTTACGAAAAAGCAAGAACAGTTATGGATTTTCAGCTTGCAAAATCTTTATTGAAAAATAAAGTAGAACTTAAATTTAATGCAAGAGATATTTTGTCACAACTAAATATATCTTATTTTGATTATGATAAGTCTCAATCTTTCACAGAAAAAGATAGAATTTTTTCTTCAGGTATTGCTCCAAAGGTTTTTAATTTTACTGCTACGATTAAACTATAATATTTATAAACCGTAAATAAGCTAGGTAAAAAATATTATTTACTAAAGAAAAGTGCTATGCAAATTAAAATTGTATAGCACTTTTTTATTACACATTTTATACGCAAGCCATTTGCCATTTCGTTGCTGAATATTGAAAATTATTTGTCGCACATCTAGTCACTACAATATTATTTTATTGGCATTAAGAATTGTAAAACCATTAACAATTTCTTCATCTATAAAACACAATTTCATTACATTTTGGTAATAGTAAAAAACAATAAAATTTTAACATAAAATATACTTTTACATTCAAGTTTTTCACATCCGAGTTTTCCAATATCAATAGAAAAACGCCTTTATTTACAGGGCTTTCAGCTTATACTATTTATTTTTTTTAAATATTGATTACTATGCTTTATACATGTATAACAATACAACGACTACTACAAGTTTATTGTTTAATCTGCATTAAATATTTATAAAGCAATCACAAAACAAAATACACAAAAACAACCACACTTTTAACATTAAAAAATTATTGCCAATGAAAAAAACAAACAACATTAAACACACTAAACAAAAAAATCATCCATCTTTTACACAAAAAAATTTAACAATGAAAAAGAAAATTTTAGCCATTTTACCTTTATTATTATTTACAGCGGTTCTTGTATATGCACAACCAGAACCAACAACGTATCGTGGTGCATTTGCCCCAGCACCTGTACCAATGTGGACAGATAACTGGACAAACTGGGATCCGCAAAATACTTTTTATGGCTCTACTAATGTAACCATATCTGGTGTGATTACTACAAACACTACATGGACAAAAAACAATGTGTATTTATTACAAGGTCTTGTATTTGTAGATAGTTTAATTACACTTACTATTGAGCCTGGTACAGTAATTCGTGGAACTGTTGGAACAAATGCATCCCTAATTGTACAAAGAGGAGCACAATTAATTGCTAATGGTACTCCATGTAACCCAATTGTATTTACCTCAAACAGTGCAGCAGGTAGCAGAACCAAAGGGGATTGGGGTGGTATTATTATTTTAGGTAGAGCGGGACACAACCTTGGTACACAAAACTTGATAGAAGGCATTACACCTACTGAGTTACGTGCATACCATGGCGGAACAAATAATGCTGATAACTCTGGTTCATTAAAATATGTACGTATAGAGTTTGGTGGTTTTGTATTTGCATTAAACAATGAAATTAATGGTTTAACAATGGGGTCTGTAGGTAACGGAACTACTATTGATTATGTACAAACATCATTCATTAATGACGATGCATTTGAGTGGTTTGGTGGTTCAGTAAATTGTAAGCATTTGGTTTCTTACAGAAATTTAGATGATGACTTTGATACTGACAATGGCTTTAGTGGTTTAGTACAATATGGTCTAGCTGTAAAAGATCCAGCAATTTCTGACGTTAGTACAGTTTCTACATCAGAAGGTTTTGAGTCGGATAACAATGGCACAGCCCCTTTTACACCTACTCCTAAAACTAGTGCAAGTTTTTATAACATTACACAAATTGGTGCATACAGATGTACAAATAATGCAGGTGGTATTACAAATCCAACGGCAGCAGGAACTGGCTTTAGAAGAGGTGCACGTTTAAGAAGAAATACTGAATTGAAAATTTTTAATAGTATTTTAATGAACAACTGGAGAGGTTTAGTAATGGATGCTGATGTATTAGCAAACGCTGCTACTGCTGGCGCTGCATTTAAAAACAACATCATTGCAATGGATTATACTTTTAACTCTACAGTTACTGGAGCTACAGGTTTGGCATTGGCTGCTGAAAATGTTGCTACAAATACCTATTTAACAGCACCTGCAAATACAAATAC
>JAYTGY010000066.1:0-8734 GCA_043733065.1 Ferruginibacter sp. | reverse complement strand
CGGGCTAGCTCCATTTAATCTTATTGGGCCTTGGCCTCCATTGTATGTCTCATATCTATTTACCAATACGCCATTATTAAAACCGCCAGAGCCATAATCTATAGAAAACTTTATCGGCTTGTATTTAAATAATTTTGCCCTCGCCAAAATATTTTCATCATCTTTATAATTACTATTTACTGTCGAGTCTTGTGTTCCAATTTTTGTACTATCTTTTTTCTCATTGGCAAATTCTGTTTGAAAAAAATCATCTTCCTTTTTTGCAGAATCCTTCAAAGGCACATTTGCATCTATCAATTTGCCGCCACCCGCTTCTTTAACATTGGTGAGTTTACTTTCTCGCATCAATTTTTTTGCATACTCGGTTGGCGTAGCATTTATATTTCTTCTTCGTAAAGTGTTTTCGTCTATTTTAAGTTTGTACAAATCTTTTTCATCGCTTTGTCTTGTTACTTCGGTTACTTGGTTGTTAGTGCCTGCTACCCGGCTTTCTGCAAGCGAGCTTGGGTAATTACTCAATGGAAAAATATAGGTAGAGTCGCTGGATACAGAAACGATGGCAACCGAATCTACATCTGTTTTCTTATAAGCACGCAAAGTGCTATCTACCATTTTTTCTGAAGGGTTTCTCAATATATCATCGCCAATTAAAACTAGTGTATCTAACCCTTCGGCCTTGGTTGTAAAAAAACCTGCATATCGGTTACCAATACCATTTTCATCGCTTACAAAAGTAAAATGTGTATTGTTGTATGGTGTAGGAAAACGTGCATTACCATATTTCAAATTGGTAAGTTGTGTTATTTGATTAAGCTCTGGCTTATCGCCAAAATTGGTAATCAGAAAAATATTAAAACGATTGTTGCTAGGCAAAATGGTATCCCCTGTTTTTGCCTCAGGTGCTGGTCTGTTGCTACTATAAATTATTCCGGTTTTGCCAGGGAAAGAAACGAAGCTAGCATCTAAATTATCATACACATCGTTTGTAATTTGTACCAATTTTTCTTTTTCAATATCAAAAGTATAAATATCTGCATGACCATTTTTTACAGCAGAAATTAAAAGCGTTCTGCTATCTAGCATATACTTCACATCTTGTATTTGGTCAAATTTATCTGTTAGGTCAAAACGGTATTGTTTAATTCTTGTAACCACGTCATACACAAATAATTTTAAGCGCCCTTCGGTAGTGTAAAACACCGAAAACCTTGTGCCCTTTGGGTCCCAAGCCGCCAAAGGGTAACTTGGATTTACCTGTGCCTCATAAGATCTCACACCATATTTAAGAATGGTTTTATTTTCGCCATCGGTATTATAAATTAATCTTACGATACCTTTTTTAAATTGTGTAACCACATAATCGTTGTTGCGTTTGGTTGGGTTTGCATTAAAACGATAATAATTTACACGCTTGTTTATGTCAAAACTTTCTACCAAACTTCCTTTAGGGTACGATTTTCTTCGAGCTATATCGTTAGAGTATTTCTCATCTTGATACTCCATAAACTCTGCCTGCAATTGTTTAAAACTAAGTTTAGTAATTTGCTTACTAGCCTTGTTTAAATTTTTATAAATACGTGCTAAGTATAAAAAATAAGTTACGTTTTCTTTCTTGTATTTTTCTTCCACATAATACCAAAATGCATGCCCTGCAAGCAATGGCCTGTGGTACGAAAATTTAGAAAATTTTGTATAATTATTACTTAGTATTTCGCTTTTTAAATCATCATCCAAATCTGTACTCCAGTTTTCGCCAAGGTACGCCACGTAGCCATCAGTAAGCCATGTAGGCAAATCAAGTAGTGCTTGGTTGCTGGCTACTTCGCCAAGGTCATCGCCAAACAATACATTTTTTGTAATCACATCTGCTATGCCTTGCCTTACTTGCCTTTTAAGATTATAATGGTTGGCATCGTAGTACATTACCATTTTATTATTTACCAATCTTGTTACACCACCAGTGTTTAATACATCAGTTTCCAACCCAATATTTGTTTGTTGCATATCTGCAAACTCGTTGTACAAAATAATATTTGCCCTGCGTTGCAAACTATATTCTGCGGCTGCTTCTATACTTGGCAATTCTTTCTCTGCCACTTGCGCTACAAATTTTGCAAGCTCTTGCCCACCCGCATAAAAATATACATTGAAATTTTGTGTTTGGTAATATTGCCATTTAAACTTTTTATACTGCACCCTATTTTTACCAAACGTTACCGCATTCACTTGAGCGTTACTTACAAAAGCTGCAAGAATAAAAAGCAATGAAATAAAAAATATTCTGCTGAACTTTGCCATAGTTATCTGTTATATTAAGTCTTAAAATTAGTTTATTAACCGTTACAACAAAAATCAATTTAAATAATAATTCATGCTCACCGTAAAATCATTCGAATTTAGCCCAATTCAAGAAAACACATATATACTTTATAATGAGTTTAGCGACTGCATTATTATAGACCCAGGCTGCTATTATGATGCCGAAAAAGACGAATTGGTTGCTTTTATTACAGATAATAAGCTAAAACCTACCATGCTCATCAATACACATTGCCATTTAGACCATGTTTTTGGCAATAAAATGGTAGCCGAAAAATACAAGCTTACCCTGCAAATGCACGAAAATGAAAAACCAGTATTGGCTTATGCGCCTACAAGCGGGCTCATGTACAATATGCCGTTCGATAATTACGAAGGCGATTTTATTTATTTAAACGAAGGCAATACCATAAAATTGGGCGAAGATGAACTTCAAATATTACTCACACCAGGCCACAGCCCTGGCAGCCTCAGTATTTATTCGCCAAAAAACAATTTTGTAATAAGTGGCGATGTGCTGTTTAAAAACAGCGTTGGTCGCTGGGATTTGCCGGGCGCAAACGAAGCACAACTTATAAAAAGTATAAAAGAAAAATTGCTCGTATTACCGCACGAAACGATTGTGTATAGTGGGCACGGACCAACAACAACAATTGGCTATGAGAAAAAAAATAATCCTTATTTGGTTTAGTTTTTTGGGGGCTGTGGGCAAAGTGCATGAGTGAACATTAGCTCGGGCTATCCGTTGCAATCTTTTTTTTCGTTCCTCAAAAAAAGGATTTCCACTTCTATCCCGCAGCTCTTCATCAGTAAACCTTTTTTCATCTTTTACCCAAATATAGATTTACTCCACAAAATTGCATCTCCACAAAAAATATTTATGTGAGCCACTTTAACCTCTCTAGCAAATATGCAGCCTAGTTTCATTTATGTAAGCGTATGTATGCGGCATTTAAAAAAGGAGGTGGTAAAAGAATAAAAGTTTATGCTAATAAAAATCACAATCTGGTAATCCAATTTTTGGCATCTTGCGAGCCATGTAATACTGCAAATATTTTAACCACTAACTCTACATCATCCACCAAGTAATAAACGAAATAGTTAAATTTTTTCAGCTTCATCGCCTTTACATTTTCGTACCTACTTTTAGGTCTGTTGGGCGCATTGTTAATGTTATCGGACGTTTTTTCTAAGTCTGTAATAAAGTTAGCGGCTAGTTTTTCGCTAATAGCATTGTAATATGAAAAAGCTTTTTTAATATCATCTTGTGCATCCTTAGAGGTTTTAGAAGTATGCAAGATTAGGACTATTTAAAGGAGTTTAAAAATGCTGTTGTATCAGTAAAATCTGTATTGTCTATATTTTGTAAACGCTCTTGCAAAATAGGAAGATGCCATTGTGGAATGTCATCATTTTCGTTTTCTTCTTCTACAGTAAGTACAATTGATTTTCCTTTAAAAGCAGTTTTAATAGAATCAATAACGTCAGTTGTTATTTCTGTAACGGAATTAAAATGATAGGTTGTGTACATAAAAATATTTTTATTAATTGCGGTATGCAACTTGTGTTTTACAGAAGCTAATGAAAGCTTACCAAACAATCTTCACTAAAACGTCCGAATGTTAACATACAATGTAAAGTTAGGTTTTACAACAATTAAAAGTATTATTTGTTTCTTTTTTGTACAGATATTGTAAAATTTATTTTAATCTGCTATTAAATAATCCAAACTTCTTTTGAGTAAGCGTTTTGTATATTAAAACTGGTTAATAATCCTCTGCGAAACCTCCCATAGCCCATTTCTTTGCGGTAAAAAAAATGGCAACCAACCCGCAACCAATAAACCCGTAACCCGTAACTTTTATGGAATTCCCTCACACCCAGCATCTAATAATAAACGGCCGTTTTTAAAAATTTATTCACATCATTTCTAAAACTACTTATTATGAAAGCAGATGCAATTTTAAAAGCCGATGTACTCGATATTATTTTTGAAAATAGAAACAAATCTTATGGCGCTTATGCGCTAAGAAAGTTTTACAACAATAGGCTGTATAAGGCTTTGGGGGCAATGTTTGGCTTTGTTATTTTACTTTCATCATTTACTTTATTAAAAGGCAAAAGCAAATTTATGGGAGGTGTTATTATCGATTCTGGATTTGTTGTAAAGCAAGTTTCGATAGATAATAAAAAACCAGAACCACCAAAAGTAAACATACCTCCAGTAAGTGCAACGCCACGAAAATCTGTATCTACAAATGCATTTACACATTTTACTATAACAGATAATCCTAAAGCACCACCAATAAAAACATTAGACCCAAATGCAGTGATTGGAATTACAGATATAAAAGTACCTAATGGCACAGGATCTCCAATACCGATACAAATGCATGTGTCATCTGGCGGTGAAAAAGATACTGGAGCAGCTATCATCCCTGTAAAACCAATAGACAAAATTACACCCACCGATTTTGCCGAAGTAATGCCATCTTACCCTGGCGGAATGGAAGAGTTGAGAAAATTTTTACAAAAAAATCTTCAAAATCCGGAAGATATTGAAGAAGGACAAACCGTAGCCGTAAAAATAAAATTTGTAGTAGGCTACGACGGCTCGCTTAAAAGTTTTGAAACGGTAGAAGACGGTGGAGCAGCGTTTAACAATGAGGTAATAAGGGTGTTGAAAAAAATGAAACCTTGGAACGCAGGCAAAACCAAAGGCGAAAATGTATCTGTTTATTATACTATTCCTGTAAAGTTTACTACACAAGACTAATTTGCTAATAATTAATCATTAATTTGCCCTTCATAAATTTTTTACAATGGCACTAGAGGAATTTGAACACAAGGAAATGAGCAATAGAGACAAAGGACTTGTACGCATGCGCAGCATTACCAACTATGTAATGGGTATAATGATTATTGGTGCAGGTTTGGCATTTATGTTTCCACCTGCAAGTATTGTAGATCGCATAAACCAATATGACCCGGGTATGATAAAGTTGATGGCGATTGTATGTTTTATTTATGGCGCTTTTAGAATTTATAGAGGGTACAAAAAAAATTATTTTAGAGAGAGCTAATATGCAAAAGAAAAATATTTTAAAAGTGTTGTGTATAGTATTTGTAGCGGTTGTTTTTTTAGCATCTTGTAACGAAGAAAAAGAAATAAAGCACGCTACAGATACACCCAAGAGTGGAACAATAAATATAAGTGTAGATGAATCTTTTAAGCCAGTAATGGAAGAGCAGATTGCTATGTACGAAGCTTCTTTTCCTGGTACAAAAATAAATGCGCAGTATAAAAGTGAAGCAGATTGTATGAAAGATTTTTTTAAAGATTCTACCAACAGATTGGTAATTGTAACTCGTGGGCTTACCAATAATGAGGAGAAATATATGATAGATTCTATTGGTTTTAACCCTGGCTGGCAAGAAGTAGCTACAGATGCAGTTGCAGTAATTGTGAATATAAAAAGTACCGATACTATTTTCTCCTTAGAAAGTTTGCAACAAAGGCTTACTGGGAAAATAAAAAAAGAAAAAACAATAGTATTCGATGGGTTAAACAGAACAAGTACGGTTCGTTTTATTCAAGATTCTATTTTAAAAGGAAAACAATTTGATACAACTGTTGTAAGAGCCGTAAAAAATAGCGACGAAGTGATAGATTATATAGCCACCCACGAAAATGCCATTGGTTTTGTAGGTATAAACAGAATTGGTAATCCTGAAGATGCAAAACAAGTGGAGTTGTTAAAAAAAATAAAAATTGGTTTGGTACAATGCGACCTTTGCGATGAGAAACCCTACATTTTGCCTACACAACAAAGTATTTTGAATAGAAGATACCCATTGGTACGTGGTTTGCATTATATCATCAAAGAAAATTTTTCAGGCTTAGGTTCTGGCTTTGTAGCATTTTTAAAATACGAAAGAGGGCAATTAATTTTTAGGAGAGCTTATCTTGGACCAATAATGAATTTTAACCTACGTAATGTTAATTTAAACCAAAAGCCAACAAAAAATTAATTCTTTTACTTTTTATTGCAACTATTTCTTTAAAATTGTATTTCTAATAATAACTCGACAAAATGACAAAAATGAAAACCCTAGTATTGACTTTAGTAGTTGCGCTTTTTGCAGGTACAACTTTTGCGCAAAGTATAGAAGATGGAAAGAAATTTCTATACTACGAACGTTTTAAAAGTGCAAAAGAAGTTTTTCAAAAGCTATCTGCAGCAAATCCTGCAGATGAATCGGCTGCGTATTACCTTGGCCAAGCCATGATTGGTTTAGAAGATGTAGCAGGTGCAAAAAGTTTGTACCAACAAAAATTGAGTGCCACACCTAATAGTCCACTTATACTTGCGGGTATGGGACATATTGGTTTAATAGAAGGGCAAAATGCTGATGCAAGAAGTAGGTTTGAAACTGCCATAAACCTTAGCAATGCAAAAAGAATAGATGTTCTTAATGCTGTAGGTGCACCAAATAGTGACCCCGAAATGAAAAATGGCGATGCAAACTATGCAGTAGAAAAATTAAAATTGGCTACAACTTTAAAAGGTTTTAAAGACCCCGAAGTGTGGGCAAACCTTGGCGATGCTTATAGAAAAGCCAGCGATGGAGGGAGTGCTATACAATCTTATGAAGCTGCATTGGCATTAAACCCTAATTACGCTAGAGCTATTTTTCGTAAAGGGCGTTTGTACCAATCGCAAGGCATTTCGCAAGAGCCATTGTATGTAGGTTTTTACAATGAGGCAATTGCTAAAGATGCTAATTATGCACCTGTTTATAAAAATTTATTTAGATATTATTACGAAACAGATGTAACAAAAGCTGCCTCTTATTTAGAAAAAGGTTTGGCAGTATCCGACAATGATCCCAATGCTTGTTACTTAAGAGCAAGTATAAAATTTGCACAAGGCCTTTTTGCAGAAACTATAAGTAAAGCCAATGAATGCATAACCGCCGATGGTGCAAATGCTATTCCTAATTTGTATGGTTTGAAAGCATACGCTTATACAAAGTCTGGCGATTCTGCCAATGCAAAAACAAGTTTCGAAGAGTATTTTAAAAAACAAATTCCAAGTAAAATTGGTGCTGGAGATTATTCTACTTATGCAGTCACTTTACTAAAATTTGCTGGTAATGAATTATTAGCTGCTGCAAATATTGAGAAAGCTGTAGCAATGGATAGTGTAGAAGCCAATAAGGTTGCCTATTTGAAAGTAATTGCCAATGCATACAAAGAAAAAAACAATTTTGAAGAAGCTGCAAATTGGTACAATAAAATATTATCTGTAAAAAAGAATTATAACAATGTTGATTTATACAACGCAGGTTATAATTATTTTAGAGCTGCAAAATTTGATTCATCGGTAGCTGTTTTTAATAAATATACAGCTAAATATCCCGATGATATGTTTGGTTTTTATATGGCAGCAAAAGCAAATTCTGGTATAGATTCTACTTTAACAACTGGAGTAGCCGCTGCATCATATTTAAAAGCAATAGAAGTGGGAGAAAAAGCAGCGGATAAAACAAAAGTAAAAGATCAGCTTATTGGAGCATATACTTTTATGATGCAATATTCATTTAATATAAAGAAAGATCAAGCTGCAGCGATAGCTTATGCAGATAAGGCATTGGCTTTGGATCCTACCGATGCTCAGTCTATAAAAAATAAAGAATTTGTAACCCAAAATAATCCAGCTGCAAGACCCGCAGCAACACGCCCAGCTACAAGGCCTGCACCAGCTACTAAGCCTTCGGCAACTACAAAACCGGCAACAACTACTACAAAACCAGTAGCAGTTGTTAAACCAAAAGTAGCAGTGCCAGTAAAAAAAAAGTAATTCCTAAAGTGGTTCCTAAAAAGAAATAAATACAAAAAAGTTCCGAGACAAGCCTCGGAACTTTTTTTATGTGCAGAATTTTAAAGATGATATGGTATATTGGCAATTGAGGCGTATTTTTGCGCATAATCTCACAATAAAAGACCCATGCATTTTTTCTTTTTACAAATAGCTAGAAATGGCACCATGAATTATTTGCCAATAGTATTGCAAATAATATTTGCTATTGGTTTTGTGGCTACTATGATCATTGCCTCAAGTAAGATTGGCCCTAAAAGAAAAACAGCAGATAAACTTCAAAACTTTGAAAGCGGAATAGAAATACAAGGAAACGCTCGCCAACCAATGGCTATAAAGTATTTTTTGATTGCTATTTTATTCGTCTTATTTGATGTGGAAGTCATCTTCTTTTATCCTTATGCCGTAAATTTTAAAGATTTTGCTGCCGACCCTGCAATGGGTTGGAAAACTTTCCTAGCAGTATTACTTTTTGTAGGTTGTTTTTTGGCTGGGTTCGTGTATATTTTTAAGAAGGGGGCTATGAAGTGGGA
>JAYTGY010000065.1:0-2544 GCA_043733065.1 Ferruginibacter sp. | reverse complement strand
TTATAAAGATTTATAGGATGGGTGTAAAATAATTTAAAGTTCTTTTGTGCGTCAGGGTTTCACAGTTAGTTCTGTTATACTTCAAAGTGTGAGCTTGTGAAAACCCCGCCGAAACTGATCTTTGATAATCTATTACATCTACTAATGCATAATCTACTGCATCTACAAAGCTAAATTATTAGATGAAGATGAAATGTGCGACGCCACCGAAGTTGAATATTGCTGTTTCTTTGCTTGGACAATAAAAATAATATTAATTTAACCTGAAATTGTTGTCCATAGTCTGTCATCTGTCGTCTTCTTTCCTAAAATAATTCAACCATTAAGCAGTATTTTTGCACCCATGAGCGCAACACTTACACAATCTCCTTTTTTAATGTACTCCGATGGTAAAGGTGGGATTTATGAAGATGATACTTTATTCACTGCGGGGCGAAGTGGTTGGGATGCATTGCCAATACCTACAGATGAGTGGATTTTATTGCCAGAGGGTGGGCAATTATATGAGCTGCCTGGCAGACGTGGAATTGGTATTGATGTAGAAACAGGGGAGATGCGTATTTGCGAAAAAGGTTGGGCTGTGGCGGCTTTTATTCCGCCAGCGCATACAGGCTTGTACATATCGGCATACGAAACAATGCCCGATGCTCCTACATTGCCGCTGTTTTGTTATACGGCTGCTGGTTGGCAAGATGAAAAAATATTTGTACCAGCTGTAAGAATTGAAAAAGATATTAGACAAGAAAGTGAAGGCTATCATGATGATGAAATAGAAGTAGGTACGGAGCATTTATTAAAAGCGTATCCCAATAATCGGTTGATAAAGCATTTGATGGAAAATTGCTGCATGACGTATACTTGTCCTGCTGCAAGAAACCTTGCGCTTGGCAGATGGGAATGCCCAGTGCCAATATCACCGGCTTGTAATGCCAATTGTATTGGTTGTATTTCTTTTCAGCCGAGCGATGAAACGATTGTGAGTACACAAGATAGATTGACGTTTAAACCAACTGCCGAAGAAATTGTAGAGTTTACGGTACCACATTTAGAAACAGCACCATTCCCCATTATTAGTTATGGCCAAGGTTGCGAAGGCGAGCCATTGCTTATGTGGGAAACGATAAGAGAATCTATTATTGAAATAAGAAAGCATACACAAAAAGGCAGCATAAACATTAATACAAATGGCAGTATGCCAAAAGCTGTAAAAGCCTTGTGCGAAGCGGGTCTTACAAGCATACGTGTGAGTACAAATTCTGCTAGAGAAGAAGTTTATACGCCATATTATCGCCCAAACAATTATGTGTTTGCAGATATTATTGAAAGCTTAAAAGTTGCCAATGCAATGGGAGCATGGACGAGCATAAATTATTTTGTTTTTCCTGGTATGACGGATAGTATTGCAGAATATGAAGCCTTACGAAAACTGATAAAAGAAACTGGATTAAAAATGATACAATGGCGCAATTTTAATATTGACCCAGATTGGTATCTTGGTAAAATTGGCGTAACCGATACTGGCGAATGTATGGGCATGAAACAAATGCTTGAACTGATTAGGGAAGAATTTCCTGATTTAAAATTTGGATATTTTAATCCTTCTATGGAGAGGATAAAAGGAGATTTTGAGATGGATTATGCGCATTAATTCCCCTCCAACGGAGGGGTGGATGCCGAAGGCAGACGGGGTGGGTGCATTGGCTGCTTGCCGAAGGCATCTAGCGTAAATTGCTTTCTACACTATATTGTTACACTACCTCACCCCATAATTCTCCACAATAAAATTCTCCAAATCCGCAATAACCAAATGCATGTTTGGCATAATATCAAAAACAGAAATTCTGTACATTCTCAAACCAAGCGATACTAGAAACTTTTACCTTTCCTCATCATAAGCTTCTTTACCAATATGGCTTGAGCCATCTATTTCAATAATGAGCCTCAACTTTTTTACATAAAAATCTACAATGTAGTTTCCAATTACTCTTTGTCTGTCAAAATCTATTTTATGAAAACCTCCTTTGGTTACTTGTATCCAAAAAAGCACTTTGATAAATTTCTTGCTTGCCTAAGTGCCCTTGCTCTTGCTTTTAAATTAAGATTTGCGGGAAGAATTAAATTTGGGTATAATTTTATTTCTATGTTGTCAATGAATATGGGTTTTTCATTTTGCATAAAATTGGTTCTGGTAATAGTAAATTAAATTTTTTTGAAGTTATAAATGTAAGTGTTATATTAATTTCTCATAGTGTGTGAAGATTTTTTTCTATATTAAAAAATGTTCAGCCAATCTGCCTTCGGCAGTTGATCTGAAGAAACCCACCCCGTCTGCCTTCGGCAGCCACCCCTCCAAGGAGGGGAATTAGGCGCAGTGAGAATTATATATACATTTTACATCTCGATATTAATGGCTAGTAATAAAAAAGCCTTCCCAATAATGAGAAAGCTTTTACTTTATTATTTTATTACTTACAACTGTTTAAACTCCTTAAACAAATCAACCTTATTATTTTCTATTAAACTTTGATACGTTTTCCATTTACC
>JAYTGY010000064.1:0-2558 GCA_043733065.1 Ferruginibacter sp. | reverse complement strand
GCTATCCAACTTCCTCTAAAAAATAATGCTTGCGATTTACTAGTTTGCTCCAACAATAAACTTTTTTGTATGGCTTCTACTTTTACATGTATACCAATTTGTTTCAGTTCGTTAGCCACATAACTTGCAAGGTTTGCATAAATAGGAATCGTAAGCAATTTTATTTCTGGTAAATTTTTTCCATCGACAAAACCAGCTTCCTTTAAAAGTGTTTTTGCTTTTGCAGGATCATAATTAAATCCTTTTACTATTTCGGCGTCAAACGATGGTAATCCTTGTGGCACAAAACCGCTCTCTGCTGCAGTGCCAATAGAATTTCGCAAATACAACATCATCTTTTTTCTATCAATACCATAATTTATAGCTTGCCGTATTTTTAATAATTTTAAAGGAGAATTTTTAAGCAATTCATTTGTAGTATCTGCCAATATTCCAAAATACTCAATATTTAAGTACGCATGTTTTTGCAATTCAATCGTATTATCCCATTCCTTTTTTAAATTGCCAGTTTTGGTAAGCAATTCATCTTTAAAAGATGCATCTATATCATTTATAAAATCCAATCTGTTTTGTTGAAATTCTAAAAACTCCGTAGCCTTGCTATCGTAAAAATTTACTTTTATACCATCTAAATATGGAAGCGAATTCCCTGCTGTATCTTTCTCAAAATAATGGTCATTCTTTTTTAATACTAACGCCTGCCCTTCTTCCCACGCCACATATGCAAATGCGCCAGTACCCACAGGATGCCTGCGGAAATCGTTACCATATTTTTCTACAGCCTCATGCGGCAATATAGAACAATATTGCATGCTCAATATTCCTATGATTGGTTGAAAAGGAGTTTGCAATTTTAATTGAAAAGTAGAATCGTCAATTGCAGTAAAAGGAGAAACAGAATCTACTCTATTGTTAAAAATCCATGCGCCGGGGCTAGCCGTATTTTTTTCTATAATTCTATTAAAACTAAAAGCTACATCAGCTGCATGTAGTTTACGCCCTTTACCATTTGTAAAACAATCATCATCTTGAAAAAATACATCGTTGCGTAAATGAAAAGTAATTGTTTTATTATCTGCTGAAAACTCCCAAGCCTTTGCTAGCGATGGTTTCAATTGCATATTTCCATCAACCTCTATTAATGTATTGTACAATTGGTGAATGGCCCACATAATAGATTGGTTCTTTGCAAATGCAGGATCTAAAGATGCTATGCCATACACTTCATTGTATCTAAATATTTTTTTATCGGGGTGCTGGTGATTGTTGCAGGACGTTAACCACATATGTATAAAGACACAAAGAAAAATTTTATAAAGCTTCTTTCTTAACAATATATTTTTTTTAGAGCCGCTCATAAGTTACTAATATTTTTTAGCTACGAATAGCACAAATTTTCACTAATGGTTTTTATTCGTGTTCATTCGTGCAATTCGTGGCTACCTTCAACCAATCATCAAATTTATACTTTCACTTGCATTAAACAGCTTAAATTAGATGTTTAAATTACGAACTATGCTTTTATCAAAAAAATATTTACTTCCCTTACTCTCTTTCATACTTTTTGCAAAACAATCGAAAGCACAATTAAGTAAAGACAAAATTATATTTACACATGCGGATACATTGCGTGGCAGCAATGGTATTTATCGCCAACAATGGAATGTATTGCATTACGATATTACCGTACAGCCAGATTATAACGCCAAAACAATTACTGGAAAATGCGCTATGCAATTTTTTGACCAAGGCGCCAATTTGATGCAAATAGATTTGCAACAACCCATGATACTCGATAGTGTAAAAGACGGTAATATCCATTTTACATTTACAAGAGAAAATAATGTGTATTGGTTAATGTATAGAGATACATCTTCTAGCCTTATGTATAAAATAAAGCCTGGCATTCGTTTGCTTACCTTTTATTTTCATGGCAAACCGAGAGAGGCTATACGTGCGCCGTGGGATGGTGGTTGGATTTGGAAAAAAGATAAAAACAATAATCCATGGATGACCGTTGCTTGCCAAGGCTTAGGTGCAAGTGTGTGGTATCCTTGTAAAGATATACAAAGCGACAAACCAGATAGTGGCGCTACACTTCGCATGATTGTGCCCGATAGTTTGGTGGCAGTTGGCAATGGCAGACTTGCAGAAAAAAAATCGTTAGGTGATGGAAATACCATGTACACTTGGAAAGTAAAAAATCCGATAAATAATTATTGCATCATTCCTTACATTGGCAAGTATGTACATTTTTCAGAAAAATACGCAGGACTAAAAGGAAATTTAGATATGGATTATTGGGTGCTAGATTACAACGTCGAAAAAGCAAAAAAACAATTTATGGATGCGCCAAAAATGATAAAGGCTTTTGAATATTGGTTTGGCCCATATCCATTTTATGAAGATAGCTACAAGCTAGTAGATGCGCCACATTTGGGTATGGAGCACCAAAGTGCCACTGCATATGGCAATGAATACAAAATGGGTTATTTAGGAAGAGATTTATCTGGCAGTGGCGAAGGGTTGAAATGGGATTTTATCATCATACATGAAAG
>JAYTGY010000063.1:0-2527 GCA_043733065.1 Ferruginibacter sp. | reverse complement strand
AATTTACCTATCGACCTTTTTTTTACATCGCTAGCCGAAGTGCATCAAAGCCACGCAATAGGCATCGTTTTATCTGGCACTGCAAGCGATGGTACCATGGGTTTAAAAGCTATTAAAGAACAAGGAGGCATTACTTTTGCGCAAGATGAAGCATCGGCAGCATACGAAGGCATGCCTCATAGTGCTGTAGAAGCTGGTGTGGTAGATTTTGTATTGCCACCCGATAAAATTCCACAAAAGCTTTTAGAAGTAATTAGCATTATAAAAGGAAAAGATGTGGAGGATATTCCACAGCAAGATGAAGATGTGTTTAAACAAATACTTTCGCTACTCCGCATACGCAAGGGTACTGATTTTACGTACTACAAACCCTCTACTATACGCAGAAGAATACTCCGCAGAATGGCTATTAATAAAACCGAAGAGCCTTCTGTGTATTTAAAATATTTAAGAGAAAAAAAACCCGAACAAGATTTGTTGTACCAAGACTTGCTGATACCTGTAACCGATTTTTTTAGAGACCCAAAAATTTTTGACAGCTTATGCAAAGCTGTATTTCCGCTAATTGTAAAAAATAAAAAAGAGGGTGAGCCCATACGAATTTGGGTAGCAGGTTGCAGCACTGGAGAGGAAGTATATTCTATGGCTATTTGTTTTAAAGAATTATTGGGCGATAGATTTTCGGAGGATGGGCACCAAAGAGTGCAAATTTTTGCTACCGATATTAGCGAACCAGCTATTGCAAAAGCCCGTAATGGAATCTATTCTAAAACCGATGTAATAGGATTAAGCGAAGCGCACCTACAAGAATATTTTACAAAAAATAATGGCGACTACCAAGCAAAAAAATCGATCAGAGATTTATGTGTATTTGCAGCACACAATTTTTTAAAAGACCCAGCCTTTAGCAAAATGGATTTTATTAGCTGCCGCAATGTGCTTATTTATATGGAGCCTTACTTGCAAAAAAAGGCACTCACTACTTTTCATTATGCATTAAACCAAAAAGGATTTTTATTGCTAGGCAAATCTGAAACTACTAGCGGCGTACCCGACCATTTTGGGGTGTGCCAATTAAAAGGCACTGCTAAAACCGATAAAATATTTACCCGTAAAGATATAGCTAGTAGGTTTGTGCCTACCTCAAGCATATTAAGAGAAAAAAGTTTTGAAGATACAAGTGTTAGCAGCAAAAGGGAAGCCATACGCACCGACTTTCAAAAAACGGCAGATGATATTATGCTTAGCAAATACACCCCTGCAGGTGTGGTGGTAAATGAGGCTATGGACATTGTGCATTTTAGGGGCAGCACTGGTATTTTTTTAGAACCATCGCCAGGCAAAGCAAGCCTTAATGTATTAAAAATGGCTAAGGAAGGGCTGGCTTTTGAATTGCGTAACATTTTACACAAAGCAAAAAAAGAAAATACAACAGTTTTAAAAGAAAATATTCCGATACAAATAAATGGCATTCAAAACAATATTTCTATAGAGGCTATACCATTACCCAACGTTATAGAACCGCATTACTTGGTACTCTTTCATCAAAAAGCAGTTGACAGCAGGCATTTGGCAGTAGGCAATAAGCTGGCTACTGTAACCAACAAAAGAGAAACAGCAAACGAGAAACGAGAAACGAGAAACGCACAAGACCTTCGCATAGCACAATTAGAAAAAGAGCTGGCACAAAGCCGTGAGGATATGCGAAGCATTACCGAAGACCAAGAAGCAGCCAATGAAGAACTACAAAGTGCCAATGAAGAACTGCTAAGTGGTAGCGAAGAACTGCAAAGCCTAAATGAAGAAATGGAAACGAGCAAAGAAGAATTGCAAAGTACCAATGAAGAACTTACCGTAGTAAACCAAGAAATAATTGGATTAAACGAACAAATAACCGAGGCCAGAGATTATGCTGAAGCAATAATATCTAATTTGTATGAACCATTGCTAGTGTTAGATAAAAACTTGCGCATAAAATCGGCAAACAGTTCGTTTTATAAAATTTTTCAAGTAAATGAAAAAGATACTGAAGGGAAATTTATATATGATTTGGGAAATAAACAATGGGATAATGTCGAGTTAAAAGAATCGTTGCAAAAGATTCTTTGGCAAAAATTCAAACTAGAAAACTTTGAAATATCCCACAATTTTCCAAATATTGGCGAGCGTATTGTGCTGTTAAATGCTCGTGAATTGGTGAATGAAACTGGTGGCGAAAAATTAATTTTATTGGCCATTGCAGATATAACGGAACAAAAAAATGCCCATAAAAAAATTGAAGAAAGCGAACACCGATATCACAACTTGATATATACATCTCCCTACATGATTGCCATTTTTAAAGGCAAAGACAGCATTATAGAAATAGCCAACGATGCTATAATAGAAACATGGGGCAAAGGGAAAGATATTATTGGCAAATCGTTGTTTGAAGTATTACCCGAAGCTGCTGAACAAGGGTTTGATAAATTGATACAACAAGTATATGAAACTGGTGAACCGTATTATGCATACGAATCGCCCGTTA
>JAYTGY010000062.1:0-2969 GCA_043733065.1 Ferruginibacter sp. | reverse complement strand
TTTAATTTTTTTTGCAAGCATTAATACATTGATTATTAAATTTTATTTGCTCAATAACAACTCTCATCGCCTGAGCGTTAAAATTTTTTCCAAAACTTTGCACTATTATAGGATTTGAAAAATGGCATGCAGAATCAACATCAAATTCAATAATAACATTTCCCGTTATTCCATCTTCCTCTTTCGGATATTTAAAATTTGATGCTTTAGAGCAGTTACAAATTGTATCTATAGATTTTGTTTGAGAAAATAAGCTATCAGAAAAACTTGAAATAAACAGAAAAAGAATAATAAATTTTTCCATAAAATAAAGACACATATTTTTCCTTATTCCATAAAAATTTATAAGAAGAGAATAACTTGCGTACAAATAATTTCACATGCTCAACGTAGCCATCATCGGTTTTGGATTATCGGGAAGATATTTACAAGCGCCTTTTTTTGAAACAAACCCAAATTTTAATCTTACAACAATTGTTTCTGTACATCAAAACCCAAAAGATTATTACCCAAATGTAAACGTTGCCAAAAGTATAGATGAAGTGCTTGCAGATGCAACCATAGATTTGGTAAGTATTTGCTCGCCAAACGAAACACATTTTGATTATACAAAACGAGCTCTGCAAGCGGGTAAACATGTACTCGTAGAAAAACCTTTTACTGCTACAAGTAAAGAAGCTGAGGAATTAATTTCATTTGCAAAAACGCAACATGAAATCTTAACGGTTTTTCAAAATAGAAGATGGGATAGTGATTTTTTAACAGTAAAGAAAATTATTGACGAAAAGCGATTAGGAGAAATATTAAATTTTGAAATTCATTTTAATCGGTTTAAACCAGATTTAAACCCTAAAAAATGGAAAGAAGCAAACACTGCATCGAGTGGTGTTTTATACGATTTGGGGGCACATATTATTGACCAAACGATTGTGCTTTTTGGCATCCCAAAAAATGTATGGGGACAAACATTTACGCAAAGAGAGCATTCAAATATTGAAGATGCATTTGATATACAATTGGATTATGGAAAATTAAAAGTAACACTACGCTCAAGTTTAATGGTGAGAGAAAATAGCCCAAGGTACATTATTCACGGCAGCACTGGCTCGTTTGTGAAATATGGAATGGATGCGCAAGAAGATCATTTAAAAGCAGGTAAGACGCCGATGGATATTGACTTTGGAATAGAATCTGCTACACAATTTGGAACGCTTTACACAGAAAAAAATGGATTATCATTTACAGAAAAAATAGAAACAGAAAAAGGGAATTGGGCAATGTTGTTTCAAAATGTGTATGATGCAATAGTGCATAATGAAACTTTATTTGTAAAACCTGAAGAAGTTTTAGAACAAATTAAAATTATGGAGATAGTGAAAAATAAAAAATGAATTGAATTATTTTTTTAATAAAATAACCCAATTCATTTCGTTAATATAAAAAAGTATTTTTTTTATTCATTAACCGCTTTCGCTCTTTCCATTTTTAACTCTACCACATTTGCTCCCATATGACATTGTCCATTGAATGAAGCAGTAGGTTCTATTTGTAATTTGCCTGCGTACAAATCTCCATCTACAACAGCTTTGCCGTGTAAGTACAATAAGTCATCGATTTTTATTTTACCTTTCACTGTTCCTAATATATCTGCTTGCTTGCCATAAATATCACCTTCTACTGCTCCATTTGCTCCAATGATTACTTTGGCTTTAGCATCTAGGTTTCCAATTAGTTTGCCATCGATACGTATATCGCCATTGCTTTCTAGATTGCCAACAATAGTAGTACCTGCTCCAATTATTGTAATAGAATTGGCTGGCATTTCATCAATAGATGATTTAGATTTTGACTTAAACATAATCTATAGTTTTTGTTTGTTTATAAGAATAATAGCTAGTAAAAATATGGAATTTCTTTTTATATAGAAAAAGAACGCTCTTTATATTTGAAAGCAGTTTAACATTTCACCTTTGCAATTATACTTAAACTGCTATTATACTTTGCTATAACGGCATTTTTGTTTTTTTAATATGAGCAGATGTTCTTTTTTTTGATTTTCTTTGTAAAACATTGATATTGGTTATAAAAATTGGATAATTTTTTGCCCTTATTAATAAAACTGATAAGATGAACTATTTCAAATTAAAATACAGCTTCTTCTTTTTAATTATTGCATTCATAAATTGCAATAATATAAATCCTACAGCAAAAAAACTGAGTGTTCCATTTTTATCGGCATCGCTGCAAAATATTATTCCTAAGCCAGTAGAAATTACTGTTACTGGTTTTGCTTTTGAATTAACAAAAGAAACAACCATTTTTTTAAATGATACTACGCCTGAGTTATTAAAACTTGGAAAATATCTTTCAAACAAATTAAAACCTGCTTCTGGTTTTCCATTAAAAGTAGCTCTTGCAACAGATGAACATACTGCAGGAAATATTTATTTTTCTTTGGGTGCAATAGATAGTACAACAAATGCAGAAGCTTACGAACTTAATATTTCGGAAGATTCTATTTCGTTAAAAGCAAATACATCAGCTGGTTTGTTTAGGGGTATGCAAACGCTTAGACAATTATTTCCTGTAGAAATAGAAGCAGATAGCTTACAACAACTAACCTGGCAAATACCAACAGGAAAAATAAAAGATTATCCTGCATACGAAATGCGTGGAGCAATGCTTGATATAGCCCGTCATTTTTTTGGAGTAGAAGATATTAAAAGATACATCGATTTAATTTCGTTTTATAAAATGAATGTTTTGCATTTGCACTTATCGGACGACCAAGGCTGGAGAATAGAAATAAAAAAATGGCCAAAGCTTACAACCCATGGTGGTAAAACAAAAGTAGGTGGCGGCAAAGGTGGTTATTTAACACAAGAGCAATACAAAGAAATTGTACAATACGCAAGTGAAAAATACATAACCATTATTCCGGAAATAGATATGCCGGGTCATACAAATGC
>JAYTGY010000061.1:0-1917 GCA_043733065.1 Ferruginibacter sp. | reverse complement strand
GGTGTTCAATAATCCGGTTGGGTAAACCAAAATATTTTCTTTTCTACTATACCACACACTTACAATACCAGCAAACACAGCAAGGTATTCGTACCATGTTGTATTGCCCATATCTATTATAAATTGCTGTACTATTTCTTGTAAATTCAAATGCTATTACTTTTATTTTTAATTAATAATATTTCCGCCGAAGTTAATTAAAATAAATACTTAATCTTTCTCTATCCAATTTATAAAAAGAATAACGACTTTTACAAAAATGATAAAGAAAATAAGTTTTGTATTGCTCATTATTTTATATGCCGCTGCTGGTATAAATCATTTTGTACACAAGGGTTTTTATTATCCATTAATTCCGCCATACTTTCCTAATCCTACTTTAATAAATATTTTGGCGGGTGTTGTAGAAGTTGTAGCTGCAGTTTTGCTTATTTTCCCTGCTACAAGAAAATTGGGTTCGTATTTAATTATTGCTACGCTTATCGCTTACATACCCGCACATATATACATGATACAAATGCACGGTTGTATGAGTGTGCAAATGTGTATTCCTGCATGGGCAGCATGGGTTCGTTTGTTTCCTTTTCAATTTATATTAATGTGGTGGGCTTGGGGCCACAGAAAGTAATTAAAGTTAGAGATGTAATCTTTCAGCAATGCCTATAAATTTTAGAGTGATTTAAAAAAGAGGATATCTCTTTTATAATTTTAGTCTGCAACAGCTTTATGGTATTTACCAGGTCGTAAATACATTATACCTTTCTTCGTTATAAACCTTGTAGCAATATCTCCACCATTTTTATTTTGTACTTGAAAATGCAAATGCGGAAATGCTGTGTATCCGGTGTTGCCGCTGTATCCAATCAATTGTCCTTTTGTAATCGTACCACCCACATTTACCAATACAGCATCTTTTTGCAAATGCCAATACATGGCTACGCTTCCATCGTTGTGAGTAATTATGATATGATTTCCTTCATTGTAAAATTCATCTTTCAATCCACCAACATCGCTATCTTCTTTTGTAGCAGTTACAATACCTTCTCTTGCTGCACAAATTTTACTTCCCTTCTTCATTTTAAAATCTAAACTCAATTCGTTTGCGTGGCTAAATTTGCTGTTGTACGCTTGTATCAAAAAATACTTGTTTCCATTTGCATAAGGTAAATGATAAATATAACTTGTATCGGGTTTTACCCTTCCGCCTTTTAGGTTATGAATTTCTATATCGGTTAATTGTGCATTGGCATAAAGCGAAAACAAAGAAATTATAAATATCAATTTGTATTTCATTTTTATTTTTTACTAAGATAATTTTTTTATGCTATAAAATAAATAAGCACCGATAAAATCGATGCTCAAATTATTTATAAATCTTTAAGCCCCTCCTTTGGAGGGGTTTGGGGGGGCTTACTCACTCTCCGCCACCACTTCCTTCACCTCTGGTATCATGCGTTTCATCATTCCTTCTATTCCTGCTTTTAATGTTATCATACTACTTGGGCAACCGCTACAACTACCTTGCATCATCAAGCTCACTTTTCCATCTTCGTAACTTTTAAATTGTATTGCTCCCCCATCCATTTCTACCGCTGGTTTCACATAGTTTTCTAAAAGCTCTTTTATGCGTTTTACCACATCGTCATCATCGGCACTTACTTCGTTTGTACTTTCTACTTTCATTGCCGCCACATCTTCTTCATTCACCACTGGTTTTCCTTCTTCCAAATATTCTTTTAAAAATTGTTTTACCGCAGGTATTACATCTTGCCAATCAGCAGTATCAACAGTTTTGGTAAGTGTTACAAAATTGCTTGCTATAAAAACCGATTTTATAAACGGAAATGTAAACAATTCCTGCGCCAATAAAGACGGTTTTGCACTTGCTTCATCAGGGAAATCGATACTCTTGCCAGG
>JAYTGY010000060.1:0-6719 GCA_043733065.1 Ferruginibacter sp. | reverse complement strand
GTAACATTGGCGGTATTCTCATTCTTAAAAGATCTTGTTCCTTTCCCATTAGAAATAGATCAGCATTTTATTGCTGCGGTACTTACCGTAATTGGTTTCTCTATGAACGATACTGTAATTGTATTTGATAGAATACGTGAGTATAGTAGAGATATGAAAGGCGCAGATAAAACAACCATCATAAACAAAGCCATTAACGATACGCTTAGCCGTACCATTATGACATCGCTTACGGTATTCTTAACTTTGCTTATCTTATTCATATTTGGTGGTGAGGTTACAAAAGGATTTGCATTTGCAATGATGATTGGTGTTATTACAGGTACTTACTCATCTATATTTGTAGGAGCGCCAATATTGGTTGATTTTGCAAAAGACAAACCATTGGGTGCTGCTAAAGAAGTAGTAGTAAAAAAGAAAGAAAAAGCACCAGAACTTTAGTTGCTTTTAAAATAAATAGAAAAGTCCTCGATGAAAATCGGGGATTTTTTAATTTAAAACTTTTTTAAATTTTAATCAATTTATCAATTTTAATACAACAAATCATCAAATAAATAATGCCATTTCCAAAAATTCTTCTTTCATTTAGTTTTTTACTTTTAGCCTTTCATAGCAATACTGCTACTATATTTCCAACCGAATTTACCGCCAAAGTAATAGCCATAAAAGATGGTGATAGCATAGAAGTATTCTATGAAGGTAAAACCATAAGCATTAGGCTTGCCGATATTGATTGTCCTGAAATTAGAAGAATCCAACCATTTGGTAAGGCTGCAAAAAAGTTTACATCGTTTTTATGCTATGGGCAATTGGTAAAAGTTCAACACACAAATACATTTGATAGATACAAACGCCTTATTGCAACAATCATAAATGCACAAAATAAAAATGTAAATAAAGAACTTGTAGTAGCGGGGCTTGCATGGCATTTTAAAAAATACTCAACCAATGCTGATATAGCAAAATTAGAAATTACAGCAAGGGTAAATAAAGTTGGTTTGTGGAAAGATGATTATCCAGTTGCCCCATGGGAATGGAGAAAAGTTAGACATTTTAAGAAGAAGAAGAATTAAAAACAGAATGAGTTAAACAAACCCACAACCCGTAACCCAAAAACTCTTAACTACTCATGCATAAATGTCGAAAAAATTGTTGTGCCATAATTTCGCTCCCGCACATAATGCGGGGCTTTTCTAAAATCATTTCGTGGTGTATGTTCTAGCACAAATTTTCCGCCCGGTTTTAGTAAATCTCTTTCAAAAATTAAATCCGGAATTTCATCTATTGTGGTAAGTGCATAAGGCGGGCCAGCAAAAATAAAATCGTATTTGTTGGTGCAAGATTTTATAAAACTAAACACTTCACTTTTTATTACTTTAAAGTTTTCAAAACCCAATTCGTCAGAAGTTTTTTTTATGAAGTCATACATTTTGGTATCCATTTCTACAATGGTAAGATCGGGCACTCCCCTACTAGCTAGCTCATAACTTATGCACCCCGTGCCACCAAATAAATCGAGTGTAGTTAGTTCTTCAAAGTCTAATTGATTTTGCAAAATATTAAACAACCCTTCTTTTGCAATATCAGTTGTAGGCCTTGTGTGTGGCATATTAGCAGGTGGTTGTATGCGTCTGCCACCATGTATTCCGCTTATTATACGCATAATGCAAGTGCTGTAAGGTTACTATAAAAATGTGCTGGCAATTCGTTCATACTTTCTGCCACAATTGTATTTGCAGGTAAGTTTGCAAATGAAACATTTAAAAAATATTTATAAATATCATCTTTCAAATTAGAACTTTCATCTATCATACCGCTTAGTAGAAGTTGAACACCTGATGGCGATACCCCAAATCTATCGCAAACATTAAGCAAATGATAACTCACATCTATTGGCAATTCATAATCGAAATATTGTACAATTTGTAATTTGCCTTCTTTAAATAAAATTACTTTAATAAAGTTATGGTAAACGATGCAGTGCAAAACATTATCTATGATAGTTTGCAATTGCAAAGCACTAGCGTGTGAAAAATTATTTTTCGGAAAAACGTTATTTATCGTTTCATATATTTTTGAAGGTATACGATACAGCAGTTTAATGTCATTATCTTTTACATTTTCTTGAAAACAATAACTATTATCATCTTTGCCAAACAATAATTGTAACATATTTTCTTTTTCGGCATCTACAAAATATGCAGCAGGTACTAAAGAAACTGTACTAAAATTATATATTACTTGCACAGATGCAAATGCTTGCTGCAATATAGGTTCATCAGCCATTATTTTTTTTATATTAGCTGCATATTCATTTGCTACAATATTTTTTTCTAATTGATATACATAAAACCCCTGAATGGAAAATGGATTATGCGCAAATACAAGAAAAGAAATTTCATCATTACTCAATTCTACCAATAAATATTGTGCAGAAGTATCGGTAATTAAGGGCGGTATTTTAAAAGCAATTTTCAATACATAAATTTAAGTAGGCAAAATAAGATATTTTTGCTAACATATGGAAAGTACAGCTACATTAAATGATTTAAAAGTTGAAGTTACCAATAAACAAATACTTTCTATTGCACTGCCAATAACAATTGCGATTATTATTCCACAATTAAATATGCTTATTAATAGCATTTTCTTAGGGCAAGTTAGTAGCGAGGCTTTGGGTAATGCAGGCATTACAGGAGTTTTTTATCTCATATTTGCAGTAGCTGGTCATGGGCTTAATAATGCCATGCAATCTGTTTTTTCAAATAATGCAGGTAGTGGCAATCACGAAAAGTTTAAAATAATTCTAGCCCAAGGTATTCGCATTGGACTCATATTTTCATTTATAGGTATTTTATTTACATGGCTGTTTGCGCCTTACATTATGCAATCTGTTGCTACAGCATCAGCGTATCCGCAAGAAATGAGTTTTTTAAAAATCAGGATTCTTGGGCTGCCATTTTTATTTATTTTTCAAATGGGTAATGCATTTTTAATTGCATCGCTCAATAGCAGGTATTTGATGATTGGGTTTATTTGCGAAGCATTGGTAAATATTATTTTTGATTATTTACTCATTTTTGGAAAAGCAGGTTTTCCTCAAATGGGCTTTAATGGTGCGGCTGTAGCATCTGTTATTGCTGAGTTTGCAGGTATGATTGTTGTTTTTGCAGTTATTATTTTTACAGGGCTAAAACAAAAATATAATCTCTTACAATCTTTTAAATACGAAAAAATTATCAGCAAAAAAATATTAAATGTATCGCTGCCACTTGTTGGGCAATATGTAATAAGTGTAACAACTTGGCTTATCTTCTTTTTATTAATAGAAAACAGAGGCGAAACAAATGCAAAAGCCATAAGCAACGTAATGCGTAATGTATTTGGGCTTGCAGGTGTGTTTGTATGGGCATTTGCTGGCACTACAAATACAATGATAAGTAATTTAATGGGGCAAAAAAGAGAGGCGGATATTTTCCCCGCCATAAAAAAAATAATGCTGTGGAGTGTTGGGTTTTGCTGTGTGCCAGTATTGGTTTTAAATATTTTTCCCGAAATATTTTTTAATCTTTTTGGGCAAGATGAAAATTTTGTAAAAGAAGGCATTTCGGTAATAAGAATGGTTTCGCTAGGTATGATACTGATGAGTATTGCAAATATTTGGTTAAACGGGGTTACTGGTACAGGAAAAACAACCGTGAATTTATTAATAGAAATTGTAGCCATAACATTATACCTTGGCTATACATATTACTTTATGAAACTACACTACATATCGCTTGCCATGGCATGGAGCAATGAGTTTGTGTATTGGAGCATTATATTTTTAATCTCTTTTTTATATTTACGAAGTGGCAAATGGAAAACGAAAAATAATTAATAATTGATAATGAATAATTACTAATGTTTTTATATTTGAAAACTTTTTTATGAACCAAAACTAAAGCGCCGTCAAATGAAAGATTATAATTAAGTAAATATCATGCAAAAAATATTTCATTTTAATAAAATTTATTTCTACCTCACTATACTATTATTTGCAATAGAAATCATTATTGCAAAATATATACATGATGATGTTGTAAGACCTTATATTGGCGATATGCTTGTGGTAATGCTAATTTACTGTTTTGTAAGGTCATTCATTTCTGTAAAAGTTATATCAACAGCAATTGGGGTTTTATTGTTTTCCTTTTTAATAGAAGCTTTACAATATTTTAAAATTTTAAACCTACTCGGGCTTCAGCAATATAAACTTGCACGTATTATTATTGGCACATCTTTCTCTTGGGCAGATATGTTTATGTACAGCACAGGAATTGCAATTGTAATTTTTATTGAAAGAACGAGAGAAAATAAAATGCCGTCAATTGTAAACTGACGGCATTTTATTATTAATTATTCATTATCAATTATTCATTATTAGTATTAATTAGCACTCCATTTATTATTAGCCAAATTTAAATCTGGAAAAACTTTTTCAGGATCTATTGTAACCGTCTTTACAGCCTCGGTTATTGGTAGTTTTACTTTAAAAATAGTCGTATTATTCCATATTTCTACTGGCAAATTCATTGTCCCTTTTATACCCGAAACCGTTTCGTAGCCAAGTATTACAGGCATAGCAAGTTTATCTAAATTTTCTAAGGTAACTACGGCGCCTTTATCATCATTGGTTACTTCTTTTATAGCTTGGTCCAATTTGTAATTTTCTACAAACCAACCTTTCCAAAACCAATCTAAATTTTCGCCACTTGCATTATCCATGGTATGGAAAAAATCCCATGGCGTAGGATGTTTAAATGCCCAGCGTTTTATGTACTCTTTAAATGCATAATCAAATCTATCTGGTCCTAAAATATTATTGCGAAGCAATGTTAAACCATAGGCAGGTTTGTAATACAACATAAAACCAATATTCATTTCTTTCATAGCATCTGGCGTGCTCATTATACTTTCACTATTAGAACCAAACATCATACCTGCAAACATAGCAGGGTTTGGGCTTGTACCATCGTATTCTCCTTTATTAAAATCTTGAATAGCCAGTGAATTTATAAATGTATTAAACCCTTCATCCATCCATCCGTATTTTCTTTCGTTGCTACCCACTATCATTGGAAACCAAGTATGCCCAAACTCATGGTCAGTAACTCCAAATAAATCTGCAGTTTCATCTTTAGAACTACAAAACACAATGCCTGGATATTCCATGCCTCCAACGTTTGATGCTACATTTACCGCACATGGGTAAGGATATTGAAACCATCTTTTGCTATAATTCTCTATACTACCTTTTGTATATTCTGTGGCTCTACTCCATTTTTTTGAGCCATTACTTTCGGATGGGTAAGCACTTTGTGCAAAAGACTTTTTACCATCAGGCAAATTTATACGAGCGCCATCCCATATAAAAGATTTTGAAGATGCCCACGATACATCCCTTGCATTTGTCATTTTATATTTCCAGGTAAGTGTACCAGTTTGTTTTGGTCTTGATGATGGTTCCGTTACTTCTTTTTCGGTACGTATCAAAACCGTTGCATCACTATTTTTTGCATCTGCCATTCTTTTTATTTGAATAGCAGTAAGCACTTCAGTAGGATTTTGCAATTCTCCACTTGCTACTACAATATGGCTTGCAGGTGCGGTAATGCTAAAATCAAAATCGCCATACTCCAAGTAAAACTCACTTGGTCCAAGATAAGGCAGCGTGTTCCATCCTTCTGTTTCATCATATACACACATGCGAGGATACCATTGTGCTACAGTAAAAATATTTCCGTTTTTGGTTTTTAAAATACCACATCGGTCTGCCCCCTCTTCTGGTAAAGTAAAAGAATAATCAATTTTTATTTTTATGATATCGCCCCCTGCTTTTATCGTTTTTGGTAAACGTATTTGCATTCTTGTATCGGTAATTACATAATCTGCATTTACATTATCTGTTACATTTTTTACTGCCGAAATTTTATACCCACCGCTGAAAGTACTGTTTGCATTACCATAGCGGCTTCGTGCTCCCACTGGCATACGAGCTTGTCCACGGCTATCTTTTGCAAATAAATTTTGATCTAATTGCAGCCAAATAAATGGCAATGAATGTGGACTGTTATTTTTATACGTAATATTAACCGAACCAGTAATCTCATTGGTATTGTCGTTCAACGATACATTTATTTGATAATCGGCTTTGTTTTGCCAATAGCCAGTATTTGGTGAACCATCTGCCGACCTTGTTATTGTTCCACCATCTGGATAAAACATTGGAGAAAACAATGCGTGCGGATCGTAGCTGGAAATTTTTTGAGCATGTGAATTGGTTCCCAGGCAAAACAATATTGCTGAAAAGATAATTTTTTTTTGCATTTGTAAAAATTTTGTACAAGATAAATAATTTTCTTTAGAGGAAAGAAATTGAGTTTTGAAAAACTAATCATCAAAGCAACTGACTAATATTTTATTTTTATTTTTGTACAGCAATTTTTGTTTGAATCATTGTAGAATCGTAAAAACTTCTCTTTTAAAACTTAAAATTCCAAGTAACAGCAGGTATTATTGGAAAAATAGAAACCTGTTTGCCTTGTATTTTTAATGTACCATCTAGCGGACTACCTGATTGGTCGTAATAAATAAAATATGGATTTTGGCGGCTATAAGCATTATACACACTAAAAACCCACTCCGTTTTCAATTTACGACCTTCGTTCTTTTTCGGT
>JAYTGY010000059.1:0-1569 GCA_043733065.1 Ferruginibacter sp. | reverse complement strand
TCTTGATATTTTAATGCAAGCTTATAACCCTTTGGCGAAACCAATCCATATAAAAAATGAATTGTAATTTCTTCTTCTACGCCCACAAGACTTTCCTTTACTTTCGATTGAAATTCGGGATTAAAAGGCAACATCATACTCTCCACTCTAAATCGTGCCATTACATCTACTTTCAAATCTGCTCTATACAATTCTTCTTTTATTCCTCTTTTTATATTTTCTTTTATTACAGTAAATAAATATTCATCTCTGTGTTTTAAAAATATTTTAAATGCAGTTGGATAATACTTGTGCATATCAAACAAAATAGATGGGTTCATAGATTTAAACATTTCCAACATCATATCTATAGCCAAAAATATTTCGTGAATAGCATCTTGCGATTTTAGGGTATCATTATCACAACTTTGTTGATTATGGTTTATTAACGAAGCAATCACATCATCCACCAATGCATCTTTATCTTGATAAAATTGATAAATGGTTTTTTTACTTATGCCAAGGCCGCTGGCAATATCATCCATACTTACACTCCGTAAGCCATACTGCATAAAAAGCGCATGGGCTTTTATTTTTATTCTATCTGCGGTATCGTTTATAATTGTCATAATTTAGTCGCAAAACTACGGAAACTTTTTGTGTAACCAAAGTTTCCGTTCTTTTTTTTAAGAAAAAAGCCGTTTTAGCCTTAAAATTGTTTTGCTAAGCTCTCTAAACATTAAATTATCTTTGAACCAAAATAATATTAACATGGAGCGTCGTTTTGAATACAGAAAATTATTGCAATACTTTTTACAAGGCTTATTAATATTGGCGCCAGTAGCCATTACTTTTTACACCTTATTTTTTGTAGTTACCACTATTGATGCATGGCTACCCATTTTTCAATATAGAGACGAAGCTGGTATATCACACGTTCGCAATTATGGTTTAGGATTTGTTATCATTTTAGTAGCCGTTGTTATTATTGGCTATTTTAGTTCGTTTTTTATTACTGGGCGTATCGTAAATTTTATGGATAAAATTTTAGAAAAAACACCCGGCCTAAAACATATTTACGGCACTACAAAAGATTTTTTTGAAGCCTTTGCAGGAGATAAAAAAAAGTTTACACAAAATGTATTGGCCAATGTGGACGATAGAGATGTGTGGCGTTTAGGTTTTATTACAAAAGATGATATGAGCGATTTTGGATTAGTAGATTATGTAGCAGTGTATATTCCAACATCATACTCTGTTGCAGGCAATGTATATATAATTCCTAAAACTAGAATTAAACCGATTACAAATTTTAGCAGTACACAAACCATGAAATTTGCCGTAAGTGGTGGGGTTACAGATATTATGGAAGAATAATATAAATGTGCAAATAGGAAAATGTGCAAATGTGCAAAAATTGAAAGAATACTGCAAAAATATTATATCTTGTTGCTCAAATAAAAATGAAAGAAATTATTTCTTTATGAAAAAAATATTGAAGCCAACTTTGTTGATGTTTATTTTAATGACGATGTATTTACCATCATTTTGTTGGGGTTTTTATGCACATCAAAAAATAAATTATTATGC
>JAYTGY010000058.1:0-3135 GCA_043733065.1 Ferruginibacter sp. | reverse complement strand
ACTATAGATTGTGTTTTACTAATTATAAAGATATTTATATAAAGATGTCAACTCCTTTAATAAACTTTTTAATTGTTATTGCTTCATTTAGCAGTATGGAATGTGTTGCATGGCTAACCCATAGGTTTGTAATGCATGGCTTGCTTTGGCGCTTACACAAAGACCATCACAAAAAAGAAAGCTCTGGTTTTTTTGAACATAATGATTTTTTCTTTCTCATTTTTGCGCTGCCCGGCATTGCAGGATTATTCTTTGGAATGAAGAATGATTTTAATTTTCTTTTTTGGACTGGGCTGGGAATAACACTTTATGGCTTTACTTATTTTTTAGTGCATGATATTTTTATTCACCAACGTTTCAAAATTTTGAGATATGCAGATAACAAATATTTTAAGGCTATAAGAAGAGCACATAAAATGCATCATAAACATATTGATAAAGAAGAGGGGGAGTGTTTCGGAATGTTATGGGTACCTTTTAAATATTTCCGCGATCTAAATTCTAAGAGCACCAAATGAAATGGCTTTACCTGCTTGTTGATCTTTTTACTGTTCTTGTTCCGCTAATCTTTTCTTTTCATCCCAAATTAAATTTCTATAAAAGCTGGAAGGCTTTTTTTTTGGCAAATATATTTGTGTCACTAATTTTTATTGCCTGGGATATTTTATTTACAAGGCTTGGCGTGTGGGGGTTTAATCCTGATTATGTTTTAGGCGTTTATTTTTTTAATCTTCCTGTTGAGGAAGTTTTGTTTTTTATTTGCATTCCCTTTGCCTGTGTATTTACATACCACTGTATTAATATATTTTTTTTAATCAAATGGAAAACCAGAGCGCAAAACCTTTTTGTAGTTTTATTGTCGCTGCTATTATTTATTACGGGTGTTTATTATCATGATAAATTATATACTGCCGGCACTTTTATTAGCCTCGCTTGCGTGTTAATGCTTACAAATTTTTTTACCAATAAAAAATGGTTAAGTAAGTTAATATTGGTATACCCCATATTGCTGATACCGTTTTTTATAGTGAACGGAATACTTACCGGCACAGGTTTGCAGCATCCTGTTGTTTGGTACAATAATGCTGAAAATCTTAGTGTACGATTTTTTACTATACCCTTTGAGGATCTTTTTTATGGCTTTGAATTAGTTTTGGCAAATGTTGTATTGTTTGAGTTAATAAAAATAAAGATGACAAAGCAAGCAAACAAAAAAACCACCATTACCGGTGGCTCAGTTATCAATATTTTATCGCTTTAAAAAAACTTACTTCTCTTATCTTTTATATCAGCGATCTTTTTTAATGCTTCAAAGGATTTTCCCAGAGCAGCCTGCATTGCCTGGGTAACTTTCATATTTCTTTGCTGCACAGCAATTGAATCAGGTGCCGTAGGCTTTTTATTAATACTGTTTACTTTAATAAAAAATACACCGGTATTGCCCTGAATGGCGGGTGAAGATTTGGCCTGGTAATCTTTATTAAAGGATGCGCCTGCAACTTTTGGTTCGTTGCCGATACCATTAATTATAGCTGCATTAAAAGTTAATGTTGAGTCAGCTCCTGTTGTAAGCACTTGTTTTTGGTAAGCTGCGGCTGCGGTTTCCAATGTTGCTGACTGCCCCGTTTTTTTAATTATTTCTTGTGCTTTTTTCTTATTACGGATTTGTGCTTCAACCAAAGGTCTTGCAGTTTTTACATCCGGTAATCCTTCTTTTACTTTTTTTGTTACCAACGCAACTACAAATTGATTGCTCACATTAAAGGGCTCAGATACTTCTCCTTCTTTTGCATCGAATGCCCATTTAATAATTGGCCTTGCATCCGGCAAATTTCCTAATTGTGCATCGTTTTCTTTTACGATTGTTGGTATGTCAACTTTGTTTAAACTATTTTTCTTTACATAATCATCAAATGATTTTGCATCCCTTGCCATACCGGAGAGTTTTGTTCCCGATGCATTCGCTGCATTTACAGTTTCGTCACTTGGTATTATTTCTTTGGCCATGTATGCTATCTTATACGCCGGTTGAGGGTTTTTCTTTTCAAGTATTTCTATATAATGCCAGCCAAATTGTGTTTTTACAACCTTTCTTGTTTCTCCTTTTTCATTCAATAAAAAATTTCCAAATTCTTTTGCAAAACCTTCGCCCTCTATTGTTGCCAGGTCAAATGTCATTACACCTTTATCTTTTTTGGCTGCTTCGTCTGTAGAATATTTTTCTTCCAATGTTGTAAAGTCGGCACCTGCTTTTATCGCCTTTTCAATACTATCAATTTTTACTTTGGCAATACTATCCGGCATCAGGGCTGCACCTGTTTGAGGATTATTGGTACCAAGCAGTATATGCCTGCATTTAATGCTGTCAGGTAAAATTTTTGTTGAAAGTTTTTTTGCCAACACATAATTTGCTCCGTCAAGGTACGGTCCGAAAACTTTTCCTTCCGATAAATTGATAATAGAATCTTTCTGGGGCATTTGCATCTTTGCCTTCATTGTATAGCCATCAAAGAAATTTATTGCAGATGTATTTCTTGCTACAAATGTTTTCGCATTAGTGTCTGCAACCAATTGAGGTTTTAAACCTTCTATCATATTTTTAGCATCTGCACTATCCTTAACACTTGGCGAACCACTGAAAGCAACATACGAGATCATTCTTCCTGCTTCCTGCTTATATTTTGCTTTATTCTTTTCAAGATAATTTTCTATATCATCATCGGTTACTTTTATTGCGCTATCACTAATAACAGTGTATGGAATTGATACGTAAGAAATATTGGCGAATGAATTATCATCTTCATTTTCTTTTGCAACTATCCATGATGGTGTATATATACTTCCGGCAATCATTGAAGTATATTTTGTGTACAAACTATTCAAACGCATTGGGTCAATAACCTGGGAATTTACTGCGAGGCGCTGTTCTTCATTTTTTTGCTTTCTTGTTTCTGACCACCACTGTTGTGCTTTTGCGATATCGTATTGTCCTGTTTTGGGATCAGTAAAGGCCTGCTTTAGTTGTTGAGGTGCTTCGTCACTAAACATGGTAGCATTCATTTCTTTTGGTGTAAATGCAAGGCCCAGCTTATCAAATTCTGAAGCAACCACTTTTTCTGCTACCATTTGGTCCCA
>JAYTGY010000057.1:0-8820 GCA_043733065.1 Ferruginibacter sp. | reverse complement strand
ACCACATCTTTTTTTTGAATACCTCTAAAAATATAAAACAACGGAATGGCAATTGTAAAAAACCAAAACAACCATGCGAAAGGAATGCTAGCATTGGTTTTAATATAATCGCTTTGCAAAAAAGAATGGCTTACCTGTTGCACTACAAAATAATTTGATGCGGCATAAAAACAAATTAATGCTACAATCTTCATAATATTTAATCCTGCTTTGTAAGGCCTAACTCTATAATCTTTATACAATTTATTAGCAACAAAATATAAAGCTGCGGCAATAAACATTAAAACAAAGGGTGTAGTAGATTGTGTAAAATTATTTATAGGAAAATAAAAAAGAAAAACTGAAGCCAAAAAAGCAAGAATAATCACACAAGCCATTAATGTATCTGCAAAGCGTAAGAAAAAATAAATGGCTAAAACAAAAACCAATACTGCATTTTGTACATGCGGAAGATTAAACTCAAAAGCACCATTAATTCCAAAAAATATACATAAGGCAGAAACCCAAATCAAGGCATCATCTACACCTGAGCGATATTGTTTTTTTTCTCTTACAAAATACTCTAACGCAGCATAAGCAAGCAAACCAGTAAATATAATGAGCCAATAATAATGCTTATCTAAGCCATCCAAAGATATTAATGCAAAAATACCCATAGTAAAAATGGCAATAATTGCCGTGAGGATAAACAAACCAATTCTTACAAATAAATTAGGGCTGTAAAACTCAACAGAGTAAAGCGAATCAAGCTTTTCTTTTTCTTCAATATTTAAAGAGGAAAAGAGGAATGCATTATCAATTTCTTCTTGCTTACTTAAATTATCTAACCAGTTTTTATTGTATGCTATCATTATCCTTAAATTTTTTGTTCATTCTAATTAAAAAAATCATGATGCCAATAGCAGATCCAATAAAATATAAACAAGCCAAAAGAATATTTCCAGTATCAACTTGCATAATATCAAAAAGTAATTTTGTTACCAAATAACTAAAACCAACATATACATACAAACTAAGTATTAGCAAAAAATAAAACGATTTTTCTTTAATAGCTTTTTGATAAACCAAATAACCAATACCCGCCAGTAGAATAAAAATAAGCAAACAAATATTTTCGAAATGAAACATAGCTGCCAATGTAGAAATAAACAACAAATGAATACCAAAGTTGTTGTACGTAAACTCGAAATGCTTTTTTATATTTTCTTTAGTAGAAAAATAACCAAGTGTTACTAAAACTAATCCCAATGCAAAAGCAGTGACTATAATGGTTGCACTATCAAAATCGTTTTCACGTAATACGCTCATGGGCGTTACAGAAATGCCCGCCCAGGCGGCAAGCGTTGTAATGGCCATGGTTAGAATTCCGACATGATCGAAATAATATGCCGTGAAAAACAACACAAGCATAGGAATAAAAGTTACAAGCCCATATCTGTTTCCAAATACATTGTATTGGTATTGTAGATAGCCAACAAATGTTATGAATGTAAGGCAAGCCAATAATAAAACATAATCGAAAAAGACATTGGGCGCTTCTACTTTATTATTTGAGTAAGGCAATTTATTTTTGAAACAATAAAAGAAAGAGCCAGTACACAAAGCGGCAATAAAAAACAAGATGGCTTGATGACCAATAGTATCAATATTTTTATAAATCAAAATACTCAAACCACCGCTTAATAATAATACCCCGAGATACAACAATGTTTTTAACTCCCAATGCAATGAAAACAATTTATTAGCTTCGGAAGTTTTTATTTTTTGCAAAGACTCGGAAGACAAATGCCCGTCAGTGTGTAGTTGTTCGAATAAGGTTGTAGGCATTTTGTAGATTAAGCTTTGCTGTAAGTTAAATAAATATTTTTATTTCAATGGTGTTCGATCCATTTGTTTATTATCTTCTACGCTATTAAATCTTTTTAAAAAATAATTTAATGTAAGCTTAGCCAACCAATTTTTTACATTGATATAATTAAATATTTGCTTGGGCAATGCACCCACATTTACTTTTGCTTCTTTAGCTGTGCGGCCAAGCTCAAGCTTGTTGTATTTACTTACTATCAATTTCTGAATACCAAAAAATAAAATATTGAAATATATACTGTGCTTTTTATTGGCTTCATAATCTAACCCAATAAAATGTGTTTCCATTTCGGCGGCGTAAAATATAAAAGTATAAAAACCAATCATAATGCCGTTTTTATACAAAGCATGAAACTCGAAATTATCTTGTAAGTCGTTTTGTAATTCGTAAAAATAATTTGCATTTATCGTACCTAGTTTTATGGTTTGTTTGTTTACTACATTCCAATATAATTTTTCTATGGCAACTTTATTTTCTATAATTTCATTTGCAGACAATGCTTTTTGTTCAATTCCTTCAAAAGCCTTTATAACTTTTTTTGCACGCTGTAAATATTTTTTATGCAAGTCTTTTAAATAATCTTCAAATGTATTCCAATGCAGACGCCTAAGTATTTCCATGGTAACATCTCCATCAAAAAAATGGTAGCCAACATGGCTGCTTCTTGGCTCCACAAAAACCATTGCGCAATCTTTTATAATAATGCCAAAAGGGCTATGTTTTTTTTCTTTGTTAAACAATTCTATAGCATCAAAAACCAAATTGTTGTGCAATTCGTTTTTAAAGTAAAACCCTTGAAAATTTATTCTAAACAAATGCCCGCAAACCAACAATGGTAAATGCTTTGGCAAAAATAATTTTATCAGTTTAGATTTAAATTGCTTGTCGGTAGCAAAATTTAAATGCTTATGTTGAAATACAAACTGCTGCAAATAAACTAGGCCTATCAATTTTTCTTTTAAATAAACTTGAATGTAGTTTGTTTCTATATCTTCTATATTAGATTTTTCGAAAGCTAATAAATGTGAGCTTTGTAAATGATGATTTGTTGGAAGAAATTCGTTCCATGTATTACCAAGGTCGAGGATGTTTTTTGTTATAGCAATGGTTATTTTCAAACTAAGCAACTGTTTTATTTAGACAAATGTAGAACATAAAAAGTATGATAAATAGCTAAAATTTAAGTTGATAATAAAATCAGTAATTTGCAAAATATAATAATCATTTATAACAATATGAATACAATAAAAAAAGAAAGATTAGAAGTCGGCAAAGGCGAAATTAGCGGATACGTTTCTATATTTCTGGCAATAATAGCACTAACAAGTATGTTATGTTTTTATTTCCCTGAGAAATTGACCACGCCTGAGTTTAGAGAACTTTATACTCCTGAAATGATGCAGGTTGTTTTAAAGATCGTTGTTGTATTGTCTTTCTTTTTTGCTTTAGTTAGTTTTTTATTGAGCAAAAAAATAAAGCTAGCATTTATTGGATCTGCCATTGCTGGATTAGCAATAGTAATGGGCGTTTTAAAAGTACAAGGTTCAGTTGTGCAAAAATCGGATTGGTATTTTGGGTTAGATTGGATGCTGCTCGATTTATTGTTGATGACGATTATTTTTATACCAATAGAATTGTTTTTTCCTAAAAATAAAAATCAAACAAAGTTTCATGAAGAGTGGCGTACCGATTTGGTTTATTTTATCATAAGCCATTTGTTTATTCAAATTTTTGGTATTATTTCTCAAAAGCCTGCGATACTTTTTTTTGGTTGGATTGGTTTAGATAAAGTACACCTTTGGATACAGCAATTACCATTTTTAATAGCTTTGGTTTTAACTTTTGTAGTTACCGATTTGTTTCAATATTGGGCGCATCGTATTTTTCATAATCATGTTTATTTGTGGCGCTTCCATTCTGTGCACCATTCCACACAGCATATGGATTGGCTAGCTGGCAGTCGTACACATTTTGTAGATATATTTTTTACTAGAGCTATGGCATTTATTCCATTGTATGTATTGGGTTTTCCGCCAGCGGTTTTTAATATTTACATAGTGTTTATTGCCATACACGCTGTGCTTATTCACTCCAACACTCGTATAAATTTTGGTTTTATAAAATATATTTTTGCTACGCCACAATATCACCATTGGCACCATTGCGAAGATCCAAAATATTATGGCAAAAACTTTGCAACCGTTTTTCCTTTTATAGATATGATTTTTGGAACCTATTATTTACCTGGTAATGTTTGGCCCGAAGGTACAGGTGTACACGAATCGCAATTTCCAAAGGGATTTATAAACCAAACGATTTATCCTTTTACAAAAAGTCCTTTTGATAATAATTTGGATATGGAGGAAAGGAGTACGAGGTGATATTTTCTATTGGCGCCATTTCACAAAAATTTCACAATGTGTTTATTTACAACAGATTGTGATGTTTACTAAAGCATAACCCTAAATTATTTAGTTTTAGGCTAACTTTACAAAATCAAATTTACTTATCTTCAATTTATAAATGATTTCATTAACTACACATAGTAAACTGGGAGAAGGAATTTATTCTGTATCTGATATATCTTTTTTACTTAAGCTGCCAAAGCAAAAAGTAAGAAGGTGGTTGAATGATTTTTGGGATAGCAGACTTGCAGAGAAATATAATAATACATACTCATGGGGAGAGGGAAGAGATCAAGCAACAAATTTTTACACGTTAATTGAATTTTATATTTTTTATTCTTTGCGAGAATTAGGAGTTGGACAAAAGAAAATATTTGAAGCTCATGAATCTATGGCAAAACAACTCAAAACAATTCATCCATTTGCATCAGCAAAAGTATTATCAGACGGGAGGAGTATTTTATATGCCCTCGAAGATGGAACTACAATAAAGGCAGACAAATCAAAACAGATTGCTTTAAAACAAATTATAGAAGACTTTTGCAAGAAAATAGAATTTTCTAATAATAACCTTGCTGAAAAATTTTATCCCTTAGGTAAAAATAAACACATTGTAGTAGATCCACATCATCAATTTGGACAACCAACAGTAGAAGCAACAAATGTTTTAGCTGAAACAATTTACAATATGCATGAAGCTGGTGAAACGAATGAATTTCTTTCACGACTTTATGATATCTCTTTAAAAGAAGTACAAGCGGCTATTTATTTATTCAATAATAAAGCTGCATGATAAAAGTACTGGTAGATGAGAATTTATCAGAACATTTAGCAGAAGGGCTAAATGCAATACAGCGACCAATGGACAATGGTATTGAAGTAGTATCAATGAAAAACACTTTTGGTAAAGGAACCAAAGACGAAGATTGGATTCCAAAGTGGGGGAAAATGGATGGAATATTTTTAACAGAAGATATAAATATTAGTAGAACTCGGCATCTAGCTGATTTATTAAAGCAAAATGACTTCGGTGCTTTTTTCTTGAGAATTCCCAATAAAACATCTTACTGGGAAAGAGTAAAAATAATTATAAAACATTGGCCAACTATAACTAAATTAATTGTAACCCAAACAAAGCCATTTGCATATTGGGTTACTCCCAATAAAGTAGAAAAAATGTAATAGGTTTAACTAGATTTAATTTTATATTAGAAAAAAATAAAACTCTTTCACTTCCCCCAAACCCTCACCCCATTTACCCATGTTCCCAATACCTTTGTGCCTAATATTTTTCTTTTATCACAATTCATTAAATCATTATCCAGCATAATAAAATCAGCCACTTTACCAACCTCCAAACTACCTTTTTCTTTTTCCTCAAAAGCCGCTTTTGCTGCCCATATTGTCATGCCATAAATAGCCTCTTTGCGTGTTAGTGCATTTTCCATTTGAAAACCATTAGCAGGAAACCCTTTACCATCTTGCCTTGCAACAGCTGCGTAAAATGTTTTTATAGGTTCAATATATTCTACCGGAAAATCTGTACCAAGCGGCATCCAATGATTGGTTTGCAATAATTGTTTGTAAGCATACGCTGTTTTTATTTGCGTAGCTCCCACACGATCTTGCGCCCAATACATATCGCTCGTAGCATGTGTGGGCTGTACAGAAGGAATAATATTGTTATCAGCAAAATAATGAAAGTCGGCGGCATCCACTACTTGCGCATGCTCTATGCGCCAGCGCTTATCGTTTTTGCCTTTTAATACATCAGTATATATTTTTAAAATAATTCTATTACCGCTATCGCCAATGGCATGTGTACACATTTGTAAATTACTTGCTGCAAATTTTTTGGCTGCTGTTTTAAAATGTGTTTCCGTTTCTAATAAAAATCCTTTCCAACCTTTTTTATCTTCATAATCGTGTAGCAAACATGCACCACGACTACCAAGCGCACCATCTGCATAAAACTTAAATCCACCCACATGTAAGCCATCGGTTTTTAGCGGACCACTTTTTATCCAACGATCATAATAAGAAGTAGAGTCAGACAACAACGCAAAAATTTTCATTTTTAACCCGTCATTTTTTTGGGCATCTTGTATAAGTGCAACAGTGTGCTCGCTTATACCACAGTCGTGTACACCTGTAAGGCCAGCTTCAAAACAATAATTTTGTGCCGCTAAAAAATATTTTTTAGCAAGCGTATCGTTTATGAGGGGCACCTTTAGTTCGGCAACATCCATGGCATTATCTATTAAAATACCAGTGAGTTTTCCATTTTTTATTTCTACTTCTCCGCCATCTATTTTTGTCGTAGCGGTTATGCCTGCAAAATCCAATGCTTTTTGGTTGAGCAATGCCGCATGGCCATCTATACGTTTTAAAAATACTGGTCGATTAGGAAAGAGACTATCAAAAATTTCTTTTGTAGGAAATTGTTTTATTTCCCAATCATTTTGATCCCAACCTCTACCATAAATCCATTCCATTGGCGCATTGCTGCTGTAGTCTTTTATTTTTGTAACAATTTCTGCAAATGATGTAGTGCCTGTTAAGTTACACTTCCACATATCGGTAGCATAGCCAGTAAAATGGCAATGCGCATCTATAAAACCGGGGAAAATGGTATTGCCTTTTGCATCAATATTATTGCTGGATGAATATTTTGTTTGAATATCTGCAATGTCTCCTACGGCAATTATTTTTCCATCATCAATTGCCATAGCAGTTGCTTCAGAAAATGCGGAATCTGCTGTGTATATTTTTGCGTTGCTAATGATGAGAGAAACATTCTTTTTTCCGCAGCTTGAAAAAAGTGTAACACAAAGTATAAAGCCAAATAATTTATTAAAATTTATCATACACCAAAAATAACCAATATGCTAAATACTTATCTTATATTTTAAAAATCATTTTGGAAACATCAAGTATTTTGTGTTGAAAAAATTATTCATTATTCACTATTCATTATTAATTTGCAGCCATGTTTAACGCAGCACAAGTAAAAGCACTTCAACAAGATTCTATAAAATGGTTATCGTTTTCCGAAGGAGAAATAACATCGGATAATGTAGAAGAGCTTCGCAATATTTTACGATTTCATGAGCACAGATATTATGTAGAAAGTGATCCATTGATTACTGATGGGGAGTATGATACTATTTTTAAAAAATTAGAAAAGTTTGAAAAAGAAAATCTGTCTTTAGTTACTGCAGACTCGCCTACACAGCGTGTGGGTGCGGGTTTGATAAAAAACCTGCCCACCGGACAGGCAGGCTTCCCAAAAGTACAGCACCTTGTACCGATGTTGTCGTTGGATAATTCGTACAATGCAGATGACTTAATAGATTTCGATAGAAAAGTAAGAGAATTATCAGGCATAGAAAATATTGAATATTGCATTGAACCAAAATTTGATGGTGCAAGTATTTCGGTTGTATATGAAAATGATACATTGCTTAGGGGAATAACCAGAGGCGATGGTGAAGTGGGAGATGAGATTACTGCAAACATTCATCAAATACGATCGATACCCATTAATGCAAAATTATCTGACTATGGAATAGAACAAATAGAAATACGGGGTGAGGTATTGATTAATAAAAACAACTTTGCAAAATACAATGAAGGGTTAATTGAAGAAGGCTTACCACCATTAGCAAACCCACGCAATGCTGCAGCAGGTACACTTCGCATGAAAGACTCGGCTGTGGTGAGTAAGAGAAACTTGGAAGCGTTTTTGTATCATGTGAGTTACTTTACGACAACAGACAACACACAACAGACAACAACAAGTACAACCGAACAACAAACAACAAACAACAAACAATCTGTTCCCCAAACCCATTCCGCCTTCCTCGAAATGTTATGGCAACTCGGTTTCAAATCTCCTAAAAAAGAAATGAAAGTAACACATGGTATTGATGAAGTAATAAAATATATAAATAAATTTGAAGCGGGTCGTGATGAACTGCCTTATGAGATAGATGGCATGGTGATAAAAGTAAATGATATTGCACTCCAAGATAAATTGGGAATGACATCTCATCATCCACGTTGGGCCATTGCGTTTAAATTTAAAGCAAGGCAAGCTACAAGTAAATTATTGGGAGTAGAGTTTCAACTTGGTCGTACAGGTGCGGTAACGCCTGTGGCAAAAATTGCAGCGGCACAAGTTGGCGGTGTTACCGTTACTAGTATTTCTATACACAACGAAGATTATATAAAAGAAAAAGATTTAAAAATTGGCGATACGATTTTAATAGAACGTAGTGGAGATGTGATACCACAAATTGTAAAATCATTACCAGAACTTAGAACGGGAGAAGAAACAGAGATTGAATTTCCTACACATTGCCCTGTATGTAACGATAAACTTGTGAGACCCGAGGGAGAGGCAGTTTGGCGCTGTGTAAATATTAATTGCGAAGCACAAGTGGTAGAACGCATCATACATTTTGTGAGCAAAGATGCGATGGATATTAAAAGTTTTGGCGATGCCAATGTACGCAAGTTTTATGCCATGGGCATTATAAAAGATGT
>JAYTGY010000056.1:0-4486 GCA_043733065.1 Ferruginibacter sp. | reverse complement strand
CATTAAATTTAAAGTTATGGCATACTCAGAAAAATTAATAGACCATTATCAAAATCCTAAAAATGTAGGAACGCTTGATAAAGCTGATAAAAGCGTAGGTACAGGCCTTGTAGGTGCTCCAGAATGTGGAGACGTAATGCGCCTTCAAATACAAGTGGACGATGCTACAGGTGTAATTACCGATGCAAAGTTTAAAACCTTTGGATGTGGCTCTGCTATCGCATCTTCATCGTTAGCTACCGAGTGGCTAAAAGGAAAAAGTATTGAAGAAGCTATTACAGTAGATAATATGGATTTTGTAGAGGAATTAAATTTACCTCCTGTAAAAATACATTGCTCAGTACTAGCAGAAGATGCTATTAAAGCAGCAATAAACGATTACCGTGCTAAGAATGGTATGGAGTTGTTTAAGTTTGAGGAGAGTGTGGTACATTAAAAACAATTAGAAAATTTGCCAATGTGCAAATTTGCAAATAGTATAGGCAGTTCGCTTTTAGTTTTGCATATTTTCACATTTGCACAATTGCACATTTAATATTATGGTTGCAACAGATAACAGTATTTACATTTCAGATAAAGCAAAGCAAAAAGTGCTAAACTTAATGCAAGAAAGCGGCGTGGCAGATGATGCTTCGTACTTTCTTCGTGTGGGTGTAGTAGGTGGTGGTTGTAGTGGATTGAGTTACAAAATGGATTTTGATAACGAGGTAAAACCAATGGACCAAGTGTTTGAAGATAAGGGTATAAAAATTGTATGTGACTTAAAAAGTTTTTTATATCTCGTAAATACAGAGCTAGAATTTAGCGATGGCTTAAACGGTAAAGGATTTTATTTTGACAATCCTAATGCGAGTAGGAGTTGTGGGTGTGGGGAAAGTTTTGCGGTGTAAGATTTATATAAAAATATTTAAAAAGCCATTCAATTTTTTGAATGGCTTTTGTGTTTTTATCTCTTTTATTTATTAAATTCTTCTTTAGAAATCTCCATACCTTGTTTATTATAAAATTTCACTTTAGTTGAAGCTACATTATTTACATAAGTAATTTTGGAGTAATACCCATTTGTTTTGGTATAAATACCTTCTCCATTTTTTTTATCATTTGTATAATTAATTACTAGCCTGTTGTTATCAGTAGGAACATAAACCCATAGTCCTTCTCTTTTATTACTTATATACATACCTGTGTTGGTATCGCCATTTTTGTATTTAATTACGAAGTTTCCTTCTTTATCATCATTAACCCAAGTACCTATATAGACTGAACTATCAGCGTATGTAAAAACTCCCTTTCCATTTTTTTTATTTTCTTTCCATTCTCCATTATAGCTTAAGCCATCTTTCCATTTTTTTGAACCAACTCCATCGTGTAATCCATTTTTCCAATCACCTTTGTAAATGCTGCTATCAGCGTATTTCTTTGTACCTTTTCCCTCATATTTATTATCCTTATAGTCTCCTTCGTAAAAGCTACCATTCTCAAATTGATACCTACCTTTTCCATTTGCTTTTCCATCTTTCATTTCGCCAGTATATGATTCTTTGCCATATTCTTTATAAAACATTGGTTCTATTTTTTTATACTCATCGTAATTAAGCTCTTCATTTGCTTTTGAGAAATATTTTATTGATAATATTTTACCATTTTTATAAATACATTTTTCGTAAGACCCGTTTACATTTTTCATAATGCCTTCTCCAATTTCTACATCATTTTTAAACATAGAAGAATAACTTGCTCCCAAGGTCCATTTTATCACTCCTTGTCCATTACGTTTATTTTCTTTAAATCCGCCTTCATAAATTTGACCACGATAACTATAAGTTTTAATTCCTATACCATCAGCCATATTATTTTTAAAATCTCCTATATAAGTTTCTCCATCACTCCAAGTTATTTTTCCTTTCCCTTCAAAATTTCCATTTTTAAAATTCCCCTCATAAACTGTTCCATCTTCATTTTGGCATTTACCAATTCCGTTTGGTTTACCATTTTCAAAATTTCCTTCATAAAATACACCGATATTAATAAAAGCAGTACCATAGCCACTTTCAGGTCCTTTATCCAATCCTTTTCCTTTCATTGCATCTTTTAAGGCGGGGTATTTATTTTCCCAAGTTTTTGTATAATCGTATACATTGAAACTACCCAATCTAAATGCATAAGAAATATAATCATAGTCAAGATTTTGCGCTTTTTGAATTTTTGCCCAATCGGTAGGAGTTAATTTTTTTAGGTAGCCTATATTATAATCCATTATCCATTCTATTGCAAGCCTTAGCCATCTATCCGTAAATGTTTTAAAATCTTCTCTTGTATAATCTTTAAAATATCGCACTGTGTGAGGAGTAAAAAGTACATTTTTAAACGCTTCAAAACGAACCTTATTATCTTGGCTCATGAAAGAAAATTTGGCTTTTCCTTTCATATAAAAAGGATTAAGATGCTCCTTACAATATCCAGCCATTTTCATTGCTTCTTCGGGATATTTATTTGATAAGTAATCGAATTGATTGAATACTTTTTTTACTTCTTCATTATTCATTTGTTCTATTACTGTTTTGGAATAAGTAATATCATAATTATAATCATTATTGGGAGCATTTGCCCCAAAGTAATAAGACATTAATATTAATTCTTGTTTCTCTATTTCTACTAATTTGTTAGGAAATCTTTTCTTTAGCAAAAGAATATTTTCACTTGTAGACTCAGGAAACATTTTGGCTTTCCATAATAAATCATCTAACAATTCGTAACTCTCTGTATTTATTTGCTGTTTAAATTTTTGTATATTTATAATTTCATCATCATACCAATTTGTTTTTTGCAATATAAATTCTATTTCCCCTAATTCTCTGGCTTCAAATGCAGTAAGCCCCTTGGCTATATAATTTGTTATTGATTTTTGTACAATAAATTCTTTTTCGGATAATTTTATGGATAATTTCCGGCTTTCATTTCTCACATTGGCATCATCTATTTCCTTTTGTCTTTTATACGTTTCATATTCATCCATCCTTGTTTTTACTTGCGCATTAAAAACTTTATTGTAATAACCTTTTTCAAGTATTTCTGTGGTTTGACCTGTTTGGTTGCTATTGTTGTTTCCACCACTGTACAATGGCGAATTAGGCTTGGCTGTATTATTTTCTAATTGCTCTTGGTATCGCTGCCCATAAGTAGCATTATTAGAAAGGTTAGATGATTGGGCTTGGCATGTATTGCTTATTATAAAACATAATAGCAAGTAAAAAAAAGTATATTTCATGTTTTTAATTTATAATATTCAGCTTTTTTTATTTCTGTTTTTTGCTTTGTAATATTTTTACCCACCTGCTCTATAATTTTCATAAAAGCTTACCAGGCCATTTTGAGCCGTATCTTTTTTACTAATAATATGCAAATCGTAACTTAAATAAGTACCTATTCTCTCAGGCAAAAAATATATTAGTTTTAAAGGTTGTGTGGCGTTTTCAAAAACAGAAAATTGCTCTTGCTTTGGGTAATACATTTTATTAATACCATTTTTTAAAAGAAAAAAACTATCTATGTATCTTTTACTATGAGTAGTTTTATTAATAATAAATATATCTGCTATTAAAATAGTGCTGTCTTTCTTTTGATAATATTTAAAACCAGTAACGTTATACGCCATAGAATCTACCAAAAATGTTTGATTTATATTTTTATGATGTAGTTTCCAATAGGCCTCTATGGCAAGTTCATTGGGTGTTTTGGCTCTATTAAAATTTTTATAAAATTGGTATCCCAAAAAAACAATAAAGGCTAATACTAAAAAAAAGCCAAGTGGTACTATTATTAAAAATATTTTTCTCATCATTCTATATAATTTTAAAAACTACAAACAACTGCAATAAAATAGCTACTACTAGGCAACACACCCACCCCCAAAACCATTTTGTAGAAATGTCCATTTTTATTACTGCTTTGTAATACATAACAATCATTACCAATACTGCCGCTATTAACGAGAACAAAAAGCTGTTACGTAGTACGTGTATAGAAGGAAACAAACAATAGGGCAATAAAATACAAGAACCTACAAAGCAAGTAAAACCAATTCGTTTTATAAAATCCCACTTTTTATCTTTTAATAAAAAATAAGCCGCAGCAATTTGTATGCTCCATTTTGCCCCTGCAATGGCACAAGAAAGTAACATTTTATTGGTGGAAAAATATAGTGTTTTCCCTTTTTCTATAAACCACCAAGTAATGATGGTGGATAATAAAAAATATAACATAGACAGCAAACTATTTTGAATGCGTTTACTTACAACCATATTTTATAATTAAAGCGTTTACTTTTTCTACATTGGGTAAAAAATATTCTTCTCTAAATTTTATCATTACCATTACTTTTTTGGTAGTTTCTATATCATCTTTTCCAGTAGCAACATCTTCATATCTTGGATAGGCTCCTATTTCTTTATAGAGTGTATTTATTTTATTAAACTTTGGTTCTATG
>JAYTGY010000055.1:0-1795 GCA_043733065.1 Ferruginibacter sp. | reverse complement strand
TTTGGCTGGCTCGTAATAGAGACTCATATAAAAATAGTGAGCTATTAACAAAAGTTGCAGAAGCAGGCTCGGCATTAAATACAAATACAGCAACTCGTTTATGGAATAATCTTTTTTACCAAGTAGTAACGCAAGAAGCTTTTTATGTAAAGGAAGCCATTATGCAGGTGCTTATTGCCAATCATGTTATTGCTAATGTAGATCATGATATAGCATCAAAAGGTATTACCAATAATCAAACTGCTGCTAAGGCTACGGTAATATTGCAAAAAGAATTGTTTTTAGATACTACAAATGCTTACGCTATTGGCATATCTTCTAAAACGGCTGCTACCGACAAACCAAAAAATAGACCTCCAACAGTGGCTATGAAAAAAAATCAAGTGGTATTATCTGCCGAATTTGATAATAAAAATTATAGCGAGCTTAAAAAAAGTATAGAAAAAATAGAGCAAACTTATAGAAAAGCGTACAGCGAAGCTTATGCAGCGGCCTATAAAGAATACGAGAAAACTACAAAACCAATTCTACAAAAATTTGCGTTAGAAAAAGATGCTGCTTTCCAAATCTGGTGTGCCAATCGTAAAGTAACAGATGCAACAGTTGCTGAAAACGACCCTTGTAATCGCCCGCCGCTAATGATCGAGCCAGATGTGCCAACATTTGAATTTACTTTTCAAACAGAAAAAGAATATCTACAAACTAAATTAATACCCGAGCAAATAAAATTAATTAACAGCATTGGTATTAGCGAAAATAATAGTAATACGGATAATACAAATCTGCTAAAAAATGAATCGATTTTAATAGACGGCTTTTCTGACTTGTATAGCAATATAAATAATAGTGTTGCTCAAAATAATAATGCCATTGTGTCTAATATTTCTAACAATGATGATGGGTTGGTTATTATTGGTGGAGTACCAATTAGTACAACATCTAGAGATGCTAGTACAAATTTTGAGTTTCAACTTTGCCCTCGTTATATACCATATCTTTCTGTTTATTTTTGGGATTTATCTTTTTCAGTACCAGATAGTTCTTGGGTATTTAGCGATATTGCATATACGCATAAAGACCTTGCCACTTCTCCAGCATTAAATCATTATGTAAACATTACCACAGTTGGAAATACCATTCATCTAAACAACTTATTTGGTAATTATGAGTATCTTTTTTATGATAATGTACCGTATAATGAAATTAACGGAACAATATATTTTACCAACGGTAAAACCAGAACTTTCAAAGTAAATGTATCCGCAGGTATTTATGATTTCTGCATTGTTGATGATTTGATAGACCCTGAAAATACTGGCGGCGGCACATCTGGCACATCGCCTATTGCATTTAAACCAACAGGTTTTGGTGTAAAACAACTGGGCATTGCCGACTATAAAAAAGTAGAGCAAACCGTACATTGCTATGTAGAGGGTGAAGTGGCACATATAGAAAATATAATGGCTAGGGAGTACAGAGAAAAAAGTACCCGCAGGCTTAGACGAAGCGAAAACACCACTACTACATCTAGCGAAAGTGAGCGTGAGCATTTATCGGATACAACGAGTACTGACAGATTTGAAATGCAAAACGAAGTGGCAAAAGTGATGCAGAATAGTAGAGATTTTTCTGCGAATGCAAGTGTTTCTTCTACTTCAAATTTTTCAACTCCAGGAGGGGGGCCATCAACTAGTCTCACTATTGGTGCAGGTTTAAACTATGCCTCGCACAACTCAAAAGAAGAAAGCACCCGTGCTGCAGTAACACAAGCAAAAGATATTACAGAGCGAGCAAT
>JAYTGY010000054.1:0-4234 GCA_043733065.1 Ferruginibacter sp. | reverse complement strand
GTAGGGCAAACTTTTGATGCACAATCTGGCTTTAGTTGTCAAGCACCAAAGCCAAATGCACCTACATATAAAGTAGTAGCAAAGCCTGGACAATTACCTAAAATAATTTTAAGTGCATTGGCAACAGGTACAGGAAAACCATTTATTGGTACTACAGATATTGTGGACAATAATTTATACACTGTTCAAAATTACACAAGTAATACAATGACACTTAGAGCTAGTTCAGGTGGAAATTTATTAGAAATAAAATTAAAAAAAGTACAAGCACTTGGTGTAGCAGGCATTAAAGCTTTATTGACTGGTGCAGTGAGCAAGACATGGAAGTTAGATCCTACAACTGGGGCTAATTCAATTACAGTTGGTACAGAAGCTGACCCTGCAACGTATTTTGGTGGTGGGCCATTAGATGGTAATTGCCAATCTGATGATAGGTTTACTTTTACTGCTGCTAATAATATTATTTACAATGCCAATGGCTCTACGTTTAATGGTGGCAACATTGCACCCAATTATAATTGCGGTAGTGATAGGTCGTATAATGTAGCATATTCATTTGGCGCTACTACTGGTGGTGTTGCTGGTTTAGGTACTATACAATTACCTGGTACTCCACCTGCAGCTTTTATTGGTGTAACAGATGTACCTTCAGAAAATGTTTATCGCATTATAGATATTACCGCTACCAAAATGACATTAAGAGCAGGTAACGGATCAAGCACTGTTTTTCAATTTAAATTTATTGCACTTTAAAATTATGAATATGAAAAAAATAAATAAATATCTTTTTGCTTTTTTAATAATACCTACAGCTTTTTTTTCTTGTACAGACAAAAAAGTGATACCTGAAATTGTAGCTGCGGAGCAAATAATAGACAAAAATTGGCAGTTTGAAACAACGCCAGTATGGCAAGATGATTTTAATACAGGCTCATCGCCTGATGCAACTAAATGGACTTTTGAAACTGGTGGCAGTGGATGGGGAAATAACGAATTGCAATATTATACAAGTGGTGTAAACTCTAGCTTAAGTGGAGGTAATTTAATTATTGCTGCTAAAAAAGAAAGTTTATTGGGCAGAGAATATACTTCATCTCGTATGATAACAAAAGGAAAAGGCGATTGGTTGTATGGTCGTTTTGAAATAAAAGCAAAATTACCAAAAGGAAGAGGTACATGGCCTGCAATATGGATGTTGAGTAGCGATAATGCTTATGGTAACTGGCCATCGTCTGGCGAAATAGATATTATGGAGCATGTAGGTTATGATGTAAATAATATTCATTGCAGCATACACACATCTGCATACAACCACACAAGAGGCACGCAAAAAACGACTTCTAAATTTATTGCAGATGCTGTAGATGCTTTTCATATTTATAGAATAGATTGGACACCTTATGCAGTGCGTGGGTACATAGATGGTATTTCTTATTTCGAATTTTTAAATAACAATACCGGTTTTACTGCTTGGCCATTTAATAAACCATTTCATCTTTTATTGAACGTGGCAGTTGGTGGAGATTGGGGTGGCGTGCAAGGTGTGGATAACACGGCTTTCCCTACAGCAATGGAAGTAGATTATGTGAAGGTGTATAAAATGATACCGTAGAATATAAATAAAAAGCTCCTTTTCGAAAGATTGTCGGGGGTGAGCTTGTCGAACCAGTTGCGATAAACGAACCCACCTTCGACAGGCTCAGGCTGACATCTCAATTATCGAGAGGAATAATTCTTTTAAATTATTATCAATTAATAATAAAAACTGTTTTAATATTTCCTTGCTAAAAATTTCAACATGAAAAAAATATACTTTTTCTTTTCGATTTTGCTTTGTTCGTTGGTAACAATTGCACAAACACAAATGAATGTACCAGTAACATTCGATGACCCAACTGTAAACTATGGTTTGGTAGGATTTGGCGGTGCAGAGCAAGCTACAATTGTAACTGACCCAACGCTTGCTACAAACAAAGTAGGAAAAGTTATCAAAACAAATACAGCAGAATTGTGGGCTGGTGCATCTGTAACGGCATTAGCAGGTACAGTGCAAACAAGTTTTGCAAACCCCATTCCATTCACTGCATCAGAAAGAAGAATGAATGTACGTGTGTGGAGTCCGCATGCTGGTATATCTATAAAATTAAAAGTAGAAGATAAGAATGATCCTACTAAATCTTGCGAAACAGATGCAGCCTTATCGGTAGCAAATGGCTGGCAGACATTGGAATTTAATTTTAATAATCAATCAGCAGGCACAGCTGCATTTAATCCTGCCTTTACATTTAATAAAGTGTCTATCTTTTTTAACTTTGGTGTAACGGGTGCTACAGCAGGAGAAAGAATTTATTATTTTGATGATGTAAAATTTGGTGCAGCAACTGGCGGCGGAGGTGGAACTTCTACCGCTCCGGTATTGCCAATGGATTTTGAATCTGCAACATTAAATTATTCGTTTACAGATTTTGATGGCGGCGCAACTACAAAAATTACAAACCCACAAATAAACGGAATAAATACAAGTGCCAATGTAGCAAAAATGATAAAAAGCGCAGGACAAGTATGGGGTGGAAGTTGGATACTTCTAGCGGCACCAATTGATTTTAGCGTAAACAAAACTTTTAAAGTAAAAGTATTTTCTCCAAGGATTGGTGCAAAGCTTTTAGTAAAAGTAGAAAATGGGGCAGATGCAAATATTAATTTTGAAAAAGAAGCAACAACTACCGTTGCAAATGCATGGGAAGATTTAACCTTTGATTACAGTTCCATCAGCACCACAAATCAATATCAAAAAATGGTATTTATTTTTGATAATGGTACAATGGGTAATGGTACTTCAAATTTTACTTTTTTGTTTGATGATGTAAGATTAATTGCAGGAGGAGGCGGAGGTGGAACATTAACACAAATGAACGTGCCCGTAACATTTGATGACCCAACTGTAAACTACGGCCTTGTTGGGTTTGGTGGTGCTGAGCAAGCAACGATTGTAACAGACCCAACCCTTGCTACAAATAAAGTTGGTAAAGTAATTAAAACAAATACAGCTGAATTATGGGCTGGTGTTTCAGTAACTGCTTTAGCAGGTACAGTACAAACTAGTTTTGCAAATGCTATTCCATTTACTGCTACAGAGAGAAGAATGAACGTAAGAGTTTGGAGTCCACATGCAGGTATTTCTATAAAATTAAAAGTAGAAGATAAGAATGATCCGACTAAATCTTGCGAAACAGATGCAGCATTAACAGTTGCTAATGGTTGGCAAACGCTTGAATTTAATTTTAATAATCAATCAGCAGGTACGAGCGCATTTAATGCAGCAACTACTTACAACAAAGCTTCTATCTTTTTCAACTTTGGTGTAACGGGTGCAGTAGCAGGCGAAAGAATTTATTATTTTGATGATGTAAAATTTGGTCCGGCAACAGTTACGCCACCAACATTAACACAAATGAATGTACCTGTAACTTTTGATGACCCAACTGTAAATTACGGCCTTGTTGGGTTTGGTGGTGCAGAGCAAGCTACGATTGTAACAGACCCAACCCTTGCTACAAATAAAGTTGGTAAAGTAATAAAAACAAATACAGCAGAATTATGGGCAGGTGTTTCGGTAACGGCTTTGGCAGGTACAGTACAAACATCGTTTGCAAATGCAATACCTTTTACAGCTACAGAAAGAAGAATGAACGTAAGAGTGTGGAGTCCACATGCAGGTATTTCTATAAAACTAAAAGTAGAAGATAAAAATGATCCAACTAAATCTTGCGAAACAGATGCAGCCTTAACGGTAGCAAATGGTTGGCAGACGCTTGAATTTAATTTTAATAATCAATCGGCAGGTACGAGCGCATTTAATGCAGCAACTACTTACAACAAAGCTTCTATCTTTTTCAACTTTGGTGTAACGGGTGCAGTAGCAGGTGAAAGAATTTATTATTTTGATGATGTGAAATTTGGTCCAGCGGTTGTAACGCCACCAACATTAACACAAATGAATGTACCTGTAACTTTTGATGACCCAACTGTAAACTACGGCCTTGTTGGTTTTGGTGGTGCAGAGCAAGCTACGATTGTAACAGACCCAACACTTGCTACAAACAAAGTAGGAAAAGTTATTAAAACAAATACAGCTGAATTATGGGCAGGTGTTTCTGTAACGGCGCTTGCAGGTACTGTACAAACATCGTTTGCAAATGCAATACCATTTACTGCTACAGAAAGAAGAATGAAC
>JAYTGY010000053.1:0-4699 GCA_043733065.1 Ferruginibacter sp. | reverse complement strand
CATTTAAATCCTCAATTGTCACAACAATCTTACCATCAATTAAACCAATAAGGCTTTCATTGATTGCTTCAATGTTTGTTATTTTAACTGTACTAGCTACTCTTTGGTTAGAAGCTTGTGCACTCACTTTTGCAATTTGTATAAACTGCAATGAAAACATCAGTAAAAAAGCAAGAGAAGTGATCTTTGTCTTAGCTAAAATTTTGGTAAATGTTATTATCATTTGTTTTGTTTTTTAAATTGTACTTAGTTTTTTGCTGGCTTAAGTTCAATTTCATTAGTTAATGGTGTCGATATAAAACCAACAGTCTAGTTGAGACAGTTGATTATATACACTATATCAAATGTTAAACAAGGATCAATAAATGGAAAAATTGTGCAACTTATAATTATACAGTAAGTTACTTCTGTAGGATTTTTGCAGGAAAAAGGAAAAATTTGGTTATAGGATAGCAAGTATTTCTACTACTATACCACAAAGTAAAGGAATAAATAAATACAAACCTTTTTTTTTAACCTTTTTTTGTAGAAAATGTACTACAAAATTGAAAAAAATATTTTTTTCAATTTTAAAACACTGTATATCATTATTTTAGAATATGACAAATTTGTGACATGTTGATAACTTATTGAAAACAATCTAATTACTCACTAATTCCCCAATCTTTCCATTGTTTCCTGCAAAATATATTACTTTATTTGATTTCGACTTACAACATACATGAAAACTTTCTTTACTTATTTGATTGAAATTAATACCATTATCAACTGAAATATCGACTCCATTAAGGCCACAAGTAATCCAAATATTACCATAAAAATATTCAATACAACTTCTGTAACCTGATGGCAATTTAGCCGGCAAAAGCCATGTTTTGCCTCCATTTTTTGAGATATAACAATTTTTTGTTGTAGTATCTCTACTACTAAAATCTCCACCAACAACAATCATCATTTTCATATTTTTAAAAGCAACAGAATTTGCGCCAGTGCTTTCCTTACCTTGCAAAATGGGCAATTGCATGGCCATACCATTATAAAAAAGATGTGACGATAATCCACCACTTACTAAAAAGTATTTATGATTATTGAGTAATCTAATATTTGTACCACTACTAGCAAAGCATGCTTCTCCCATATCAGCAATAGGAAGTTTATCAAATGCATCTTCTTGCCAAGTATTACCTCCATCATTTGTTCGGGCAATAAAAAATTTCCCATTTATTGGGTCACCAACTACGATTCCATTTTTTTCATTTTTAAAATCCATAGCATCTAAAAACATTCCTTTGGTATTGTTTTGATAAACAGTTTTCCAAGTTTCGCCAGCGTCTATTGTTTTTAAAATATAAGCAGGAGAATCTATGCCCATGATAATAGCTGTTTTATCATCAAATGCTTCAATATCTCTAAAGTCTGTTTTTTCAAAACCCTTTACTGTTATCCATTTCCATATTTTGCCTGCATCAATACTTCTTGCAACTGTACCGTTACTACCACTTGCCCAAATTACATTACTGCTTACAACACTGAGCCCACGCAAAGATGTTTTAGTACCACTCGTAAGCAACTTTACAGTTTGTGCATTTAAAGAAAATAATGTAGATAGAAATATAATATAGAGCATTATTTTTTTTTTCATGAATTCCTTATTTTGAAAGTTATTTATTTTTCGAAATTAAAAATTTGAAGTTACAGATTTAACTAAATAGTACAACAAATGATTTAAATAAAGCGTTTAAAAAGATATTACTATGTGTAAGTAAATCACAAACATCAAATTTGATTTATTAAATTACATTTGCAAAAATTATTAAAACTAAATTTCATGAAAAAGCTTATTACTATTGCTATTATATTTTGCGTTAGCGCAAATGCATTTGTTTTTGGTCAAAAGAAAATAGACAGTATAAATTTATATACTACTAAAGCTATTGAATTAAAAAAAGCTGATAAACTAAATGATGCTATTGCCGAATTAAAAAATGTAATAAATATTGGAACCACAAAAGCAGTTGATTTTAATAATAAAGCAAAATCATTAATGTTGTTGTGCAGCTACAATAGAGCAGCAAGAGAATTAAACAGAACCAAAATTAATGATGAAAAAGAAATGACCAATCTTGCATTAAAAAATTCTAATAGTGCAATTAAATTAAATTCTAAAGTTGGCGATTATTATTTTACAAGAGCAAAAATAAAATATGAATACTTAAATCAAATTGACTCTGCTTTAAACGATTTGGGCAAATCAATTTTATTGGATAAATCAAATATTGATTTGTATAAATATCGCCTTTCTATTTACAAACTATCTGCAAATTCTGCTTGTGATAAAGCAACATATGACTATACCCAATTAATAAACCTTGATACTATTAACAGTAGAAATTATTATGAAAACAGAGCTGAGTGTTTTATGAAAATAAACAAACAAGACTCTGCTATTTTAGATTATACATTTTTAATAAATAAGTACCAAGATTTAAAGTATAATGAACAAAGAGGAGATGCATATGTTAAAATAAAAAAATATCAGCCCGGAATAAACGACTACAGCATTATTATAAAAAATAGAATGACGAGAAGAGAAATTAGAATAAAAAGAGCAAATGCTTATTATGATTACAATAGCTTGGATAGTGCCTATTACGAATATACAAATATAAAAATGGAATTTGATATGGCAAGTATGAATAAAGAAATAGCTATGGTTATTAATAAAATATATGGCACTAAACTTACACAATTAGATATTGATAAATCGGATAAATTTTTGGACATTGCTAAGAATGATATACTGTGGCCATATCAATTAAAAACAGCAGACGATACAAAATATTATAACCAAATAAAAGAAGCACTTTCAAATTCAATAAAAGCAGACCCTTACCAATACAATGCTTATTTATGGATGGCTGAAATGGAATACACCATTGCGAATTATGAGGCTGCCAAACAAAATTATTTAGCAGCGCATAAAATAATGCCATTAAATCCTGAGTTTCTTTTTAGAGCAAATAAAAGTGAAGCAGCAAAAACAAAATAATTATTTTAAAAAATATCTTCAAAGGATTTAATCAATCATTTTAATGAGTTATAATTATTTACCAATAGATAGAAAGCATACCAATTTTGAACAAATAAAAGATCTTTTGGCATTTGATCAATTGGTATCAATAACGTTTGACGCACATGAGCGTATTTTAAAATGCCGTGAATATTTAGATGAAAAAATGAAAAGCCCCGATGCTTTGTATTACGGTATCAATACCGGTTTTGGCTTTTTACAAAATGTACAAATAGACAAAGAACAATTAAGCGAATTGCAAAATAATTTATTAAAATCTCACGCATGTGGCTTGGGCGAAGAAGTGCCAGAAGAAATTGTGAAGTTGATGATAATGCTAAAAATAAAATCGCTTAGTTACGGTCACTCAGGTGTACAAATAGATACGGTAAAAAGATTGATGGATATGTACAATGCAAAAATGTATCCCATCATTTACACACAAGGGTCGTTGGGTGCATCTGGCGATTTGGCGCCGCTTAGCCATTTAGCATTACCATTAATTGGATTGGGCGAAGTGTATTTAGAAGGTAAAAAAATGAATGCTGCAGATGCATTAAAAAAATTAGATTGGCAACCGATAACATTACAAAGTAAAGAAGGAATAGCATTGATTAATGGCACGCAATTTATGAGTGCCTATGGTTTGCATAATTTAGTACAAGCAGAAAGATTAATGCAATGGGCAAACATTATTGCTGCCATAAGTTTTGATGCATTTAATTGTAGTGAAGAACCTTTGAATAAGCATATACATGCAGTGCGTCCGCATGAAGGACAAATGAGTGTTGCAAAAACATTGAGAAATTTATTAGAAGGAAGCGAAATAATAGCACAGAAAAAAAACAATGTACAAGACCCCTACTCTTTCCGTTGCATACCGCAAGTACACGGTGCTACACATGATACAATTGCTTACATAAAAAATATTTTTATTACAGAAATAAATTCTGTTACCGATAATCCAAATATTTTTCCTGATGAAGATTTGATTGTAAGTGGTGGAAATTTTCATGGACAACCATTGGCGTTAGCTGCTGATTTTTTAGCAATTGCTATGAGTGAAATTGCAAGCATTAGTGAGCGCAGAACTTTTCAATTATTGAGTGGACAAAGAGACTTACCAAATTTTTTAATAAAAAATTCTGGTTTACATTCTGGTTTAATGATACCACAATATGTATCAGCAGGTATTGTGAGCGAAAATAAACAATTGTGTACCCCATCATCTATAGACACCATACCAAGCAGCAATAACCAAGAAGACCATGTGAGCATGGGTGCAAATGGTGCAGTAAAATGCAAACGAGTAATAGATAATGTAGAAAAAGTGTTGGCGATTGAATTGCTTACTGCTGTGCAAGCAATAGAGTTTAGAAGACCGTTAAAAACATCTGTTGAATTAGAAAAAATAATTAGCGCATTTAGAAAAGAAGTTTCGTTTAATGATGCTGATAGAATTTTGCATGATGATATGTTGAAGGCGATAAATTTTATTAGAGACTTTGCATTATAAATGTTGATAGAAATTCTGCTGTTGAATTTCTACACCCGATTGCAGCGGCTACCACGGTGAAGGTTTTGTGTGTTGGCTTTGTGCCGGAGTAATAGCGAAAAGCGGGACTGAAG
>JAYTGY010000052.1:0-3654 GCA_043733065.1 Ferruginibacter sp. | reverse complement strand
GAAGCTGCTGTACGTGGGGCATTTGAAGGAAAAGCTTGTGTTATTTGCGATAAAGAAAATTCGGCAACAGATGCCTTAGAAACCATAGAAAATATTTACAAAAAAATAGGAATGCACCTAGTGTATATGGATGCACAAGCGCACGATTTACATGCGGCGTACATCAGCCATATATCACATATCACAAGTTTTGCATTGGCCAATACGGTGTTGGAAAAAGAAAGAGAAGATGATGCCATATTTGAACTAGCAAGTGGAGGTTTTGAAAGTACGGTGCGTTTGGCAAAAAGTAATCCTGCTATGTGGGTCCCCATTTTTAAACAGAATAAAGAAAATGTATTGGATGTGTTGAACGAGCATATTATGCAGTTGAAAAAATTTAAAAGTTGTTTAGAAAAAGAAAATTACGAATACTTGCTGGAGTTGATTGAAGATGCGAATAAAATTAAGAGAATAATAAGCTAAGAGTTCGAAGTAGGAAAAGAGGCTTGAGGATAATGAACACAACTCTTTTCCCCTCCTTTTCTCCTTTGACCTCTTAGCCAAAAAACAAAAAAACATGAAAGAAAAAGTACAAGCCCTTTGGGCAAAAAGACCATTAATTATTTCTGGGCCATGCAGTGCAGAAACAGAAGAACAAATGATAGCAACGGCACAACGTTTAGCCGCAACAGGAAAGGTGGATATGCTGCGAGCTGGTATTTGGAAACCTCGTACACGCCCAGGTATGTTTGAAGGTGTTGGTGTAAAAGGCTTGCCTTGGCTTGCTCAAGCAAAAAAATTAACTGGTCTGCCAACCACTGTAGAAGTGGCCACAACAAAGCAAGTAGAAGATGCGCTTAGCTTTGATGTAGATGTGTTGTGGGTGGGCGCACGTACAACAGTGAATCCATTTAGTGTGCAAGAAATTGCTGATGCATTAAGAGGTGTTGACATTCCCGTACTTGTAAAAAATCCGATAAACCCTGATTTGGAATTGTGGATGGGCGGGATAGAGCGCATACAAAAAGCAGGTGTAAAGCAAGTGGGAATGATACACCGTGGCTTTAGTTCTTACGGCAATACAGAATATAGAAATGCACCAATGTGGCACTTGGCTATTGAAATGAAAAGACGAAATCCAGATATGTTGTTGATTTGTGATCCATCGCATATTAGTGGGCGCAGAGATATTTTGCAAGCCGTTTCGCAGCAAGCTATCAATTTAGATTATGATGGCCTAATGATTGAAAGCCACATAACACCCGATGAAGCTTGGAGCGATGCCAAACAGCAAATTACACCCGAACGTTTAGCTGAATTGTTGGATGCTATCGAATGGAGAAAAGAAGATGTAAATTCTGCGGAGTATCATGCTGCATTGGAAAAACTGCGCCAGCAAATAAATCATTTAGACGATGAGCTTATGCAAATTATTAGCCAACGCATGAAAGTAGCGGAGCAAATTGGTACATACAAAAAAGAAAATAATATTACCATTTTACAAACCAATCGTTGGAATGAGATTTTGGAACGTGCATTTAAAAAAGGAGAGGCTTTAAATTTAAGCAAAGAGTTTATGACAAAATATTATGATGCCGTGCACATGGAAAGTATAAGTCATCAGAATAAGATAATGGAAGGATAGAATTTTATTAGTTTGGGGCTGTAAACTTCAGTTACAAATCAGCCTCAGTCCGGTCTCCTTCGCTGTTTCGTACTTTTGTGTATGCATATGCGCCTATGGCGCATGCATACACAAAAGTACATCGCTCAGTCCACCGCAGCTCTTCGGCAATATATCTTTAGTCAACATTATAGATGCACTAGATTGGCAATATATTTTAGGGAAATAAAATTACAATGCTAATAAAAAAGTTTTAAGCTCTTCTTCACTTGTGCCAATCTTTGTACTTTTCTTTACCAATTTTAATTGTTCTTTAATACTTTCAGGAATGGGAACAGCTTGATTAATGATAGGCTCTACCACATCAAAAAATTTTACAGGATGTGCCGTTTCTAAAAATATACCTTTATCATTTGGATTGTTTTGTAAATAATCTTGTAATCCTTTATACGCAACGGCTCCATGAGGGTCACATAAATATTTTTGATCATTAAAAACAGATAGCAATGTTTCTTTTGTAACAGTATCGCTAACACTAACGCTACTTACTTTATTCTTTAAGTGTGCAAATTGTTGTTGAAATATTTCCATGATGCGTACAAAATTACTTGGATCACCAACATCCATGGCGTTGCTAATTGTTGCTACTGCTTTTTTAGATTGATAATTTTCTGTAGCAAAATATTGTGGTACCACATCATTGGCATTACAAGCGGCAATAAAATGTTTTACTGGCAGGCCAGATGCGTTTGCTAAAAGGCCGGCGCAAATATTTCCAAAATTACCACTAGGTACGCTTATTACTGGTGGATTGTTTTTTTCTTGCCATTGCTTGTATGCAAAAAAATAATAAAATTGTTGTGGCAACCAACGGGCTACATTTATTGAATTGGCAGATGTTAGAAAAAGTATTTTGTTCAAATCTTCGTCCATAAAAGCAGCCTTCACCATTTGTTGGCAATCATCAAAATTTCCTGCTACTTCTAATGCATGAATATTATTCCCAAGCGTGGTTAATTGTTTTTCTTGTACGCTACTTACTTTGCCAGATGGATACAATATAACAACATCCACACCTTCCACATTGTAAAAACCATTTGCAACCGCACCACCAGTATCACCGGATGTAGCAACTAGTACCGTTACTTTTTTATCTGCTCCCTTTACAAAGTGCCCAAGGCACCTACTCATAAATCTTGCACCAATATCTTTAAAAGCCAATGTGGGTCCATGGTACAGCTCAAGAGAAGAAATATTGTCCGTAACCTTTACAAGTGGAATATTAAAGTTGATGGTTTCTTTTACGATATTGAATAAATCATTTTCATTTATTGCATTGCCCACATAAGGTTTGATTACTTCAAAAGCTATGTCTTCATTGCTGATATTTTTAATATTATTTATCCATTCTTTTTTTAGTTGTGGAATGGTTTCAGGAAAGTACAATCCTTTATCGGGCGCTTGTCCATTAATGGTAGCGTCTTTAAAATTTACGGCTGGGGATTTTTTATGTAGGCTGTAGAATTGCATGGTTTTTGTTTTTTTGCTAAGAGGTTTTTGCTAAGAGTTCAAAAGAGAAAAGGAGTAGAAAGAGATTTGGGAGGCTCTCTTTTTCTCTTTTGACCTCCTAGCTTATTTTAACGCCATCATTATTTATTGTAGTTAAATGTGTATGATAATCTACACCAATTTTATCGTAAATATCTTTCATAATTTGTTCTACTTTTTTAGCAGTCTTTTCTTCTTTGCTTAGCATAAAAACAGATGGCCCACTACCGCTAATACCGCCACCGAGTGCACCTACTTCTTTGCATTGCATTTTTATTTTATCAAAACCTGGAATAAGAATACTACGAATAGGTTCTATAATTACATCTTCTAAACTACGACTTATTAAATCATAATCGTTTTGCAAAAAGCCAGCTACTAGTCCCGCAACATTTCCCCATTGTTTTATAGCATCTTTTAGTGGTACATCTTTTCTTAAAATTTGTCTGGCATCAGATGTTTTTACTTCTATCTGTGGGTGTACAACCGTAACGTACATT
>JAYTGY010000051.1:0-7375 GCA_043733065.1 Ferruginibacter sp. | reverse complement strand
CCAATAATTACTCCTCAAAGTCCATTACCAATTCCAACAAACGAAACCAATGATTTATTAAAAAACATAAGAAACTTACCAGATGCTCGTAACCCTGCATCTATATACGATAAGTTAACAAATACAATTGGCCTTAGTCCTGTGCAAGATTTTGAAAAAACATTTGCCAGAAAATTAGATGCAAGTTCTTATACATACAACCCGCAACTTGGCACATTATCGCTTAGTTCTCCATTACAAACAGATGAAGTATTGGGTGTGGCATATCAATATTCTTACAACGGAAAAATATATCAAGTAGGAGAATTTTCTGAAGATGTACCGCCAGATAGTAGTACTGCTACGCAAAAAGTTTTATTCTTAAAATTATTAAAAGCTACATCGCAACGTGTAAATCTTCCAATTTGGAAATTGATGATGAAGAATGTATATTCTGTTGGATATGGTTCTTTAACTAGAGAAGATTTTAAGCTAGATGTATTATACGAACAGCCAGGGCTAGGTGCAAAACGTTATGTACCTTTTGGAAATAAAAATCAAGGAACACCAATAATTTCTTTAATAAATTTAGATAGGTTAAATAGTCAAAATGACCCTCAGCCCGATGGTGTGTTTGATTATATAGATAGTTTTACGGTAATCGCACAATACAGCAGAGTTGTTTTTCCTGTGCTCGAACCTTTTGGTAGAGACCTTGCTCCGCAATTGTACATTGGCACACCACCAGCTACCATTGGCGATACATTATTTTATGCATTATACGATTCTATAAAAGCAGTAGCACAACAATATCCAAATCAAAATAGATTTGTATTAAAGGGTTCTGCAAAAACATCTGGCTCTGGCGACATTAGTATCGGTTACAATATACCAAAGGGCTCTGTATCTGTAACAGCGGGTGGACGTGCTTTGCAAGAAGGATTAGATTATGATATTAATTATGATTTAGGAACAATTAAAGTTATAAACCCTGCCATTTTAAATGCAGGATTGCCAGTGCAAGTAAATTTTGAAAACAACGCATCGTTTGGTTTGCAACAACGATCTTTTATGGGTTTGCGTTTAGATTATTTATTAAAAAATACTGCCAAAACACAAATTGCACTCGGAGCTACAGCAGTAAGATTAAGTGAAAGGCCTTTCTTTTCTAAAGTAAATCTAGGAGAAGACCCCATAAAAAATTCGATGTATGGTATAGATGTAAACTTGAAAAAAGATTTACCTCGTCTTTCAAAATGGTTAGATAAATTACCATTTTATTCTACCACTGCACCATCATCAATAAATGCATATGTAGAAGCTGCTATGTTAAAACCTGGGCATGCATCGCAAATTGGAAAGGGTGCAGATGGAGCTATTTATATCGATGATTTTGAAGGAAGCAAATCGGGTATTGATTTACGTTTTCCTTCTACTGCATGGGGACTTGCATCTACACCATTAGGCGCTGTAGATTTGTCTTCTGCAAATCCAAACTTACCTATATTTCCAGAAGCTGCTTTGAACAATAACTTAGATTATGGAAAAAATCGTGCTAAAATTGCATGGTATCAAGTAGAACAAGTGTTGCAACAATATAGAGCAAATACAAACCCTATTACAGATGCAAATTTATTGAGCGATCCAAGAGTAAGGCCGGTATATCAAAAAGAAATTTTTCCTCAAAAAACAACTGGTTTTGGCGAAAGCCAATTGCAAACATTTGACCTTGCATATTATCCAAAAGAAAGAGGACCTTATAATTTTGATGATGCAGTAGGCAACGTAGATGCACAAGGCAATTTGCTAAATCCCGAAAAAAGATTTGGTGGTATTCAAAGAAATATTGACCAAACAGATTTTGAAACCGCCAATATAGAATTTATAGAAACATGGATACAAGATCCGTTTATCAATAACCCTTCTTCTAATGGTGGTAAATTATATTTTAATCTTGGCAATGTATCAGAAGATGTATTAAGAGATGGACAACGTTTTTATGAAAATGGATTACCAACACCAAATGCTCCTGCCCCTGTAAACAATACTGTGTGGGGTAGAGTGCCAACAAATTCTTTGCAAGTAACCAATGCATTTACCAATAATCCTGATGATAGAAAATACCAAGATGTGGGTTTTGATGGATTGAGCGACTCTGCCGAAGTGAGGGTAAGGCAAACGTATTTAAATAATTTGAGTGCAAATTTTGGCCCAAGCTCTGCTATTTATCAAAAAGCTTTGCAAGATCCTTCGAGTGATGATTACAAAAATTATAGAAACGATATTTTTGGACCAACAGATGGTATTCTTTCACGATACAAAAATTTTAATAATACAGAAGGTAACTCACCAATAGACAATGGAGGTCAGTTTACATCTGCTGCTACATTGTACCCCGATGCAGAGGATTTTAACCGTGATAATAATATGAGTCAAGCAGAAGAGTATTATCAATACTCTGTGCAACTTAGACCAAAGAATGATATTAGAATGGAAGTGGGGCAAAATTTTATTGTAGATAAAAAAGTGGTTTCGGTAGCACTACCAAATGGTACTACTAGAAATGAAACTTGGTATCAACTTCGTATTCCAATAAGTGGGTATGAGAAAAAAATTGGTAATATTCCAGATTTTAAATCTATACGATTTATAAGAATGTTTATGACTGGTTTTGAAGATACTACGGTTGTACGTTTTGGTGCTTTACAACTTACCAGAAATATTTGGAGAAAGTATAAATATAAAATTGATGGCACTGGTATTTTTAGCCCTGCAACAACATCGGAGTTTAATATTGCGGCAGTAAATATTGAAGAAAATGACACTAGAGTTCCATTGCCTTATCGTACACCAAAAGATATTCAAAGGCAACAAACATTAAGTAACAATGGTGTAAATCTTTTGCAAAATGAGCAGGCTATGTCTTTACAATTTTGCAATTTAATAACAGGAGATGCTAAAGGTGTTTTTCAAACATTTGGTAACAAAGATTTAAGGCAGTTTAAAAAACTGAGAATGTATGTGCACTCAGAAAATGCAGTAAAGGTTGGACCAAGATTGAAAGATAAAGATTTGACAGCTGTAATACGCATGGGTACCGATTTTACAAATAACTATTACGAAGTTAGAATACCATTGTATAATACAAAGTTGGATGCTGCCACTACAAAAAATCCTGATACAGATGAATACAACGATAGTTTATGGAATCCTTTAAACGGTTTAGATTTAGATTTAACGGTGCTTACTACAATTAAACAAGATAGAAATTTATCTCCAAATCCTATTAACCAGATATACAAAGTTGTTCAGCCAAATGGACAGACTTATTCTGTAATGGGTAATCCAAACCTTGGTGAAATAAAAGGAATGTTGCTTGGTGTAGAAAATACAAATGCACCAATAGCAGCTTGTGGCGAAATATGGGTGAATGAATTGCGCCTTTCTCAAATAGATGAAAAAGGAGGATATGCAGCATTGGTAAGAGCAGATATTGCTTTAGCAGATTTGGGAACATTGTCTATTTCTGGCAATATGCATACAAAAGGTTTTGGAACATTGGAGCAAAGGGTGAACGAAAGAGCAAGAGAAAATTTTTATCAGTTTGACGTATCTACAAATTTGGAGCTTGGTAAACTTTTGCCTAAAAAATCTGGTATGTCTATTCCAGTATTTGCAAGTTATTCTCAAGCAGTAAGTACACCCGAGTATGACCCATACGATTTAGATATAAAATTAAAAGACAAATTAAAAGTTGTACCTGCCAATCAAAAAGATTCTATTCGTAAAACGGCAGTTGATTTTACTTCTATAAAAACATTAAACTTTACCAATGTAAGAAAAAATAGAACTGGAACTAAAAAACCAAAAATATACGACATCTCTAACATTGATGTAAGTTATTCTTACTTAAAAACAAGTAAGTACAATCCACTAATAGAGTACAACGATGTTACAAGGCACAGAGGAGTGATAGGTTACAACTATAGTCCGCAACCAAAATATGTAACACCTTTTAAATCTTTATTTAAGAAAACTAAAACAAAGTGGTTTGATTTGGTAAAGGATTTTAATTTTAATCTCTTGCCATCACAATTAAGTTTTAGGGCAGATATTCAAAGACAGTTTGGTGTAATAAAACCAAGAAGTTTGGGTGGAGATAAATATCAAACGCCAGAAACGTATGATAAGTATTTAATTTTTCAACGAGATTATATTTTGCGTTGGAACTTTACTCGCTCTCTATTATTAGATTTTACTGCTACAAATAATTCTAGAGTAGATGAGCCCACTGGAAGATTGGATAGCAAAGAGAAAAAAGATTCTTTATGGAAAAATTTATTAAGTGGCGGAAGAAACACTTTGTATAACCAAACAGCATCTTTTTCCTACACATTGCCAACAAGCAAAATACCATTGCTAGATTTTGTAACAGCTAATGTAAAATACCAAGCCACATATAGATGGATAGGCGCAAGCAGACTTGCAGCAAACCTAGGGAATTTTTTAGAAAATGGACAACAAAAAGAAGCAACGGTGCAAATGGATTTTAATAGGTTGTATATAAAATCTAAATTTCTTAGACAGCTGGATGCACCAAGTAATATTGCTGATAAAGAAAGATGGAAAAATAGATGGACAAAAATTACGGATAGTGTTACCACTAAATCGGGAAAGCGTGTATTGCGTACCCGAAAAATTTTAGATAAATCTGCCATGCCTTATGTAAGCACGCCATTTAAAATTTTAGGTAAATTATTGACGAGTTTAAAACAAGTAAATGTTAACATATCTGAAAATGGACAGACAAGATTACCTGGTTATACAGATAGTACGCAAGCACTCGGGCAAAATTTTAAAAGTATGGCGCCAGGGTTAGATTTTGTACTTGGCCGACAGGTAGATAGTAATTGGTTGAATAGGAAATCTGCACAAGGTCTGATAACAAAAGATGCTGATTTTAATTATTTATTTAAACAAAATTTTGACCAAACAATTACTGCCACTGCTACTTTAGAGCCAATTAGAGATTTAACGATTACAATAGATTTGAAGAAAACATTTAGCAAAGATTATTCTGAAACGTTTAGATATGTTGATACAAGTGGTGGTAGTAATTTGAAATTTCAACATCTCACACCTTATTCTTCTGGCGGTTTTGATGTAAGTTATATTGCTTTTAAAACATTGTTTGGTTCTTTTGATCCTAATAGAGTATCTGAAACATTTAAAACTTTTCAGAATAATAGAATAATTCTTTCTAAAAGATTAGGTGCAGAAAATCCATATAGTATTGCCAATGGTGGACCACAAGCAGATGGTTATTATTATGGCTATGGCAAATATGCTGTAGATGTTTTGATACCTTCGTTTATAGCTGCATATACTGGCGAGAGTGCAGATAAAGTTGGATTAATAAAACAATCGGATGGACGTACAAGATCAAATCCTTTTAGATCTATTTTGCCAAAACCAAATTGGAATTTAAATTATAACGGTTTATCAAAAGTAAAAGGGCTTGATAAAATATTTACAAGCTTTAGTGTTTCGCATGGTTATAATGGAAGCCTAAGTATGAATGGATTTACATCTGCATTATTGTATCAAGATATATCAAAATTTGGTTACCCTTCTTTTTACGATACGGTTTCAAAAGCATTTATTCCTTTCTTCTTAGTGCCTAACGTAAGCATACAAGAACAATTTTCTCCATTGATAGGATTTGATATGGCATTCACTAATCAATTTCAAGCCAAGTTTGAGTATGCAAAATCTCGTACACTTAGTTTAAGTTTATACGATTATCAGTTAAGCGAGCAAAGGAGTACAGAGTTTTCTATTGGTATGGGTTATAGAAAAAAGAACATGCCAATTCTTAGAAGATTAAGATTACCTAAATTTTTAGGCGGCGAAAAAATGACAAATGAAATAGCATTTAGATTAGATTATAGAGTAAGGGATAATGTAACCGCCAATAGCAAATTAGATAACGATAATAATTTTGCAACTGGTGGTAGTAGAGAAGTTACTATACGCCCAACAATAGATTATTATTTGAACAATAGAATTGGACTTAAGTTTTATTTTGATCAAACAAAAATAAAACCATACATATCATCTAGCGCACCTACAACAAATACAAGAGCAGGGTTGCAAATACATATTTCTTTGTCGCAATAATAATTTTAAATTTATTTTTTTATAACAAAGCCCGCAAAATGCGGGCATTGTTTATTAAACGATTTTCTTTGGCTCTCTTGTATCAGGATAAAATTCATATTCCAACATTCTACAGTCAATTTTACTTGTAAAAGATTCTATTCCTTCGCCTATGTTTTGGTTCATGACCCACCAAAGTGTTCGGAAGATTTATAGAAATTTTATACAGCATACTTTTGGAATTCTATTGGTTTCCTCAGAAAGTATTACTTTGTTATAAATTATATCTGTTTCTAAATTTTGCCTCGTATGGCACAGAAATAATGTGTGGCTAAATGTTTGTTACCTTTCTGTACTAGTGCATAAAACATTTATATACCAAATTACTATTCCAAAACTTTAGTAGAAATTTTATTAAATTTAAAATATTACAAACTATTTTAGGGCTCGAATTATATGAAAAGACAATAAAAAATAAAATCCTACATGTAGTATTTCAACTACGAGATATATTATTAAAAAAATCTTTTTTTTTAATCAAACAAAACTCCATTATATTTGGTTCTTATGTGTGCCCTTACACATAAATTCAATTATCCTTTCGAAGCACTAAAATTCTAACTTTCTATTTAAGATTACTGCTTAATAATTTTTCTATAGCATATTTTGTAAAACAGAATAAGCTTGTTGTATTTTATATTTTTTAAACCACCAAAACTAAACTTCAGCACATGCAGTATTACCCTAACATTCGTTTTAAGTTTTTTACGCCCATTTTATTTTTATTCCTTTTTATTGGCAAAGCCAATTCGCAAACAACATCTTTAGTATGTAACCAACCACTTACTGTTTTTACTGATGCAAATACATGTAATAAGGTAGTGCGTTACAATGTTAATTTTTATGAGCCCCAAGTTGCTTCTCTTATGTATAGTTTTTCGGGAGCTACCAATGGTTCGGGCAGTGGTACAGGAACGGGTAGCATATTTAATATTGGCACTACCAATGTTTTTTTTACTGCTACTTTACCAGGCAATAATATAATGACTTGTGCATCTACCATAATCGTAAAAGATACACTAGCTCCAGTTTTTAATTGCTCTGCAAGTAAGGTAGTAAATAGTGCAGCTGGTAAATGTGGAGCCATTGTTGATTATGCTTTGCCTACAGTTATTGATAATTGTACTAGTTCTAACAGCAATAAAAAAGTATTGATGTTTTGGGCATATCAATCTCC
>JAYTGY010000050.1:0-10578 GCA_043733065.1 Ferruginibacter sp. | reverse complement strand
AGGTGTCAAAATATAACCGAGGTTTCATTTTATAAAGTTAAATCACTTTTCATAATCAAATCGTATTTCTGTTAATTTGTTTTGAAAGTGATGGAAATTTAGTTGAAATTATAAAATACATAATTATCATACTTTGTGTTATTTTAGCACTTGGTTTCATAACCACAAATAGTACACATGATATTAACGAAAACCTCAGCCGATAAAAAGCTACGCCGCATGGCGCTAGAAATTGCAGAACGTAATGCCGATAAGCCTGCGATTATTATTATTGGCATCAAAGAAAACGGACTTTTTATTGCTAAAAAAATAGAACAGTTTTTGCAACCTATTTTTAATGGTATAGTAAAAACAATATCGCTTAGTATAAATAAAAAGAGCCCTGAAAGAATAGAACTAAGCGAAGAAGTAAACTTACAAAATCAAATGATTTTATTGGTGGACGATGTGGCTAATAGTGGAAGAACGATGTTGTATGCATTGGCACCATTGCTAGAGCGCTACCCAAGCCAAATAGAAACACTTGCATTGGTAGAGCGTACGCACAAACTTTTTCCGGTCGCATTAAATTATGTGGGGTTGTCGGTTTCTACAAAAGAAGAAGAGAATATAGAAGTGATGGTGGATGGTGGGGAAGTGATGGGGGCGGTGATAAAAATGGCCCCCTAAATCCCTCGAAGGAAAAGCCCCCTAAATCCCCCGCAGGGGGACTTTAGTCTCCGATAATTTGAAAATCTTTTCATTAAATATAGTGAAACAGATTGCATAATTAAAGCCAAATTGAAAAGCAAATGTTGAACGGAGCGTCGCCCCCTACAAAAATATAGGGGCAAGCACTGAAGCCCTATCAAGGGTCTTCATCTCGTAAACAAAAAATAAAACACAAATAAATCTAAATACTATTATCTAAATACTAAGTACTCTAAAAAATGAAACATTCTAAAATTTTACTCTTCTTTATTTTTATTGCAAATGCATTTGTAGCTAAAGCCGATGAAGGTATGTGGATGCCACAGTTGTTGGGCAAGCTTAATGAAAGCCGCATGAAAAGCCTTGGCATGAAGATAAGTGCCGATGACATTTACAGCATAAACCATGGTAGTTTGAAAGATGCTATTGTGAGTTTTGGTGGGTTTTGTACTGGTGAAATTATTTCGAGCAAGGGGTTGGTGCTTACGAACCATCATTGCGGTTTTGATGCAATACAAAATCATTCATCGCTGGAGCATAATTATATACGTGATGGTTTTTGGAGCAAAACAAATGCCGAAGAAATGCCAAACAAAGGATTGTTTGCAACCTTTATTGTACGCATAGATGATGTGAGTAAGGCAGCATTGGTAGGCATTACAGGCAATATGACCGAGGCAGAAAGATTGGCTGCTATTGATAAAAATTTGCAACAAATAAACAAAGATGCAAAGAAAGAACCTACACAAAAAAGCTTTACTCGTGGTTTTTTTGAAGGCAATCAATATTATCTTTTTGTAACAGAAACTTACAACGATGTACGCTTGGTAGGTGCACCACCAAGTGCTATTGGAAACTTTGGTAAGGATACCGATAACTGGGTGTGGCCAAGGCATACAGGCGATTTTAGTATGTTTAGAATTTATGCAAGTAAGGATAATAAACCGGCAGATTATGCTGAGGATAATGTACCATTCACGCCGAAAAAATCATTAAATATTTCTATAGATGGCATTGCGGAAAATGATTTTACGATGGTGTTTGGATTTCCTGGAAGAACAACAGAATACTTGTACAGTGAGGCTGTGGAGCAAATAAGAACGGTGAACGATCCTGCAAAAATTGCCATAAGAGATAAGGCATTAAATATTATTGATGGCTTTATGCGTAAAGACGAAGGCATAAAAATACAGTACGCTGCAAAATATGCTAGTATACAAAATGCATACAAAAAATGGCAAGGCGAAGTGCTTGGGCTTACAAGAACAGATGGCGTGGGCAGAAAGAAAACACAAGAAATGGAATTTCAAAAAAGGGTAGATGCTGACCCTAGTCTGTATGCAAAATATGGTTTGTTGCTACAAAATTTACAAGTTGGGTATAACGATATAAAATCCTTGGGATTGGCAAGAGATTATTATCAAGAAATTGTTTCTAAAATTGAAATATTTACGATTGTTGCGCAATTAAATAATTTGGTAAGTGCGTTTGAAAAAAACGGACAAAAAGGTTTTGATGAAACCAAACCAAAAGTAAAAACCATGTTGGAAGATTTTATGAAAGAATTTAACCCAACAGTTGATAAAAAATTGTTTGAAGGCTTGATGGAAATGTATGTAAAAAACCAGCCTGAGGCTGTTGTATCGCCAATGGCTAAAACATTATACGATGCGGATATTAAATTGGCTGCCGAAATTATTTATAAGGAAACTTCATTAACAGATATTTCAAAACTAAATGCATTGATAGATGGTAAACCCGAAGATTTGATTGCATTTATGAAAACTAGTAACACAGTTTCTTTGCAAAAAGATTTGTTGGCAACATATCAAACTGCTGTACAAAAAGATTTAACGGGTGTACAAAATCGCATTACAGTTGCACAACGTACATATATGCAAGCGCAGATGGAAGTGTTTAAAGAAAAAACTTATTTTCCTGATGCCAATAGTACGATGAGGGTTACGTTTGGTAAAGTACAAGGATACAAACCAAAAGATGGAGCATATTACGATTTTAAAACAGACCTTGATGGTGTGATGGAAAAGTATAAGCCTGGAGATTATGAATTTGATGTACCTGAAAAATTGCGCACACTTCACAAGAACAAAGATTATGGTCAGTATGGTGTAGCAGGAAAAATGCCTGTTTGTTTTATTGCTACAAACCATACTACTGGTGGCAATAGCGGTAGTCCTGCATTGGATGCATACGGCAATTTAATTGGTTTAAATTTTGACCGTGTGTGGGAAGGTACCATGAGCGATATTAATTACGATGCATCTATTTGTAGAAATATAATGGTGGATATTCGTTATGTACTTTTTATTGTAGATAAATTTGCTGGAGCAGATAGATTGGTGAAGGAAATGAAATTGGTGCATCCGAAGAAGAAATAAATTTTTGATAGCCACTAATGGCACAAATTAACACTAATAAAAACATTGGTGTTAATTAGTGTTATTCGTGGCTTTTTCTTTTTAAAAATGCAACCAGTTTGCCTTAAATCCATTTCTAGAATATTCTAACGAAGGCATTGGAAATTTAAAAACATTGAGTGCTGTTAAGAGCATTCTGACACCTCTCTTTTTTGTTTTTATTTTGGATAAATCTATATCGGGAGCAAGATACCATTGTCGATACCTTGGCAAGTCGTTTCTATTAAAATTTATATTTCCTTCTTTATCTCTGCCAATATTATCGTTTGCACCAAACATGCCTTCAGCACCTGTACCCAACGAAATGCTTAACCAAGCTGGTACACGGCTTTTAGGAAAAAAAGATTTTATGTTCGCACTTAGCCAATAGGTTTGACCGTTGTAGTCTTTTAAAAAACGTTCGGGTTCGCTCTTGCCAAATATTTGGGTGCTTCTTATATTTAAAGATGGATCGTCATAATTTTTTTTATGAAATGAATATTTAAATCGAATGCGTTGTTCGTCCCATGCCAATTCTTGTGCAGTAAATATTCCGCTACCTGCAATGTTTGCACCAAAGTCGCCCCAACTCCATCCCCATTGGCTGCTAAAACCATCTAGTGTTTCTATGATTGTTTGATATGCTGCACCACTTAATCCGCCGAGTAAAATTCTTTTCTTTCTTGATATACCTGTCCATCGCCATACTTCATAGCTTGCATTGCTTTCTGCATAAGCACTTAGAGCATGGCCAATTTTATCTATTTGTAACCACTCGCCATTATCATCAAAACTGTGGAATTTACTTTTGGGATAACCGCTGTACCATGCTGCACTTAGGCCGTACATGATAGCACTATAGCCTACTACGTTTGCAACTACTACAGTTTTTACTCTTTTTTTGTTAAAAGGATATTGGAGATTGGTTGATTGGTTGATTGGTTGATTAAGCCCGATTTTTAATTTTAAAGCAGTATCAATATTTGAAGATTTTACAATTGAATCTTGGGCAAGAGTGGTTTTACAGAAAAGTGCTGCAAAAAAAAAGATGAATAAAGATTTACAAGTTGAAGTGAGTGACACAACGCTGTTGATTAAAGATTATATATTTGTTAAAAAAAAATGCGTAATATAATAACCAAATACGATTAATATACTTGTAAAGTTGTTAAAACAAAAAAAATGAAATCATTTTCTTAGTCGTTTCAACTTTTTTATTGGGTTCTGTCTAGTATTAAAAAGACTATAAACAATAACTTCCTCTAAGTCTTGTTCATACAAAAGTACAAATGGAAATTTATGGAGAGCAGCTTGTCTAAAATTTTTGTAAACTTTTTTGTACGTTTTTGGATTGTATAAAATTGTTTTTAAAATGTAATCCAATTCATCAATAAGCCTTAACGCTAATTTATTTTCAATATCTCCATACCATTTTGTGGCATGTTTAATATCGGCTTTTGCTTCTTCCTTTATGCTTAAAGTATAATTATTTCCTGTCACTTAAAATCTCTTTTTTTATAGATTGCCAAGTGTACGATTTACTCAACCCTTTTTTATGATTCGATTTCCGATTATCAAGCTCTATTTTCATTTCATCAGTAAGTTCAAATTTATTTTCATCTACTTTATTTGACACAAGAAGGTTAATGGCTTCTAGAAAATTTTTATCTTCAATTTCCTTTATTCCTTTAGCAATATTTTGCTTTATGAGCAGGGTTGTCATAATATTTTTTTTGTTTTGTGAAATTACAATTAATTTTCCTTTTAAATTAGAAATTTATGAACGCAATAGCAAAGCTGAATATTGATAATTGGTTAGCAGGAAACTACGAACAATCATCAAAAGATGAAATAATTCGTTTGCAAAACGATAATCCAACCGATTTGGAAGATGCCTTCTACCGCAACCTCGAATTTGGCACAGGCGGCCTTAGAGGAATTATGGGCATTGGTACCAATCGTATAAATAAATACACCATTGGTATGGCTACGCAAGGCTATGCTAATTATTTAAAACAATGTTTTGATGGTGAAATAAGTGTTGCAGTGGCACATGATTGCAGAATCAATAGCAGAACATTTGCAGAAATTACAGCCAATGTTTTTGCGGCTAATGGTATAAAAGTATATTTGTTTGAAAGCCTAAGACCCACGCCTGAGTTGAGTTACGCTATAAGGCATTATGCTTGTAAAGGTGGCGTGGTTTGTACTGCTAGTCATAATCCCAAAGAATACAATGGCTACAAAGCATATTGGGATGATGGTGCACAAATGGTTCCTCCGCACGATAAAAATGTAATTGTAGAGGTAGAAAAAATAGCCAATGTAGATGATGTAAAATGGAGTGGTGGCGAAGATAATATTACCATCATTGGCAAAGAAATGGATGAAGTGTATTTGGCTATGGTAAAAGGTTTGAGTGTGTATCCTGATGTATGTGCGGCACAACATGATTTAAAAATTGTTTACACACCCATACATGGCTCGGGCATTATGCTCGTTCCCGATGCATTAAAAATGTTTGGGTTTGATAATGTACACATCGTGCAAGAGCAGGCTACACCCGATGGTAATTTCCCTACAGTAAATTATCCTAACCCCGAAGAAAAAGAAACCATGAGCATGGGACTTGCACAAGCCGAGGCTTTGAATGCCGATATTTTATTGGGTACCGACCCCGATGCTGACAGAGTAGGAATTGGTGTAAAAAATGATAAGGGCGAATGGATTTTGATGAATGGAAATCAAACGGCATTGCTTGCTTTTAATTATATGATAGAAGCTAGAAAAGCAAAAGGAATAGCGCAGCCAAATGATATGGTGGTAAAAACAATTGTAACAACAGATATGATTGATGCTATTGCCAAACGCAATGGCGTAGCATGTTACAACGTACTTACCGGATTTAAATGGATAGCATCTTTAATAAAGGAAAAAGAAGGTAAAGAAAATTATATTGTAGGTGGCGAGGAAAGTTTTGGGTTGATGATAGGCGATAAAATTAGAGATAAAGATGCAGTGAGTGCGGTAGCATTAATTTGTGAAATGGCGGCGTATGAAAAAAACAAAGGGCGCTCTTTATTTGAGAAATTGATTGATATGTATGTTGAATATGGTTTTTACAAAGAGCATTTGGTAAGCATTACGAAGAAAGGCATGAATGGTGTGGGAGAAATTGCGGCAATGATGGAAGGATATAGAAATAATCCTCCACTAACATTGAATGGAACAGCCGTTCAAACTTTGCTAGATTATGAATTACAAAAAGGTAAAAATTTGCAAACAGGGCAGGAGTGGGCAATTGATTTGCCAAAAAGTAATGTGCTACAATTTGAACTAGCTGATAGTACAAAAATATCTGCAAGGCCGAGTGGTACAGAGCCTAAAATTAAATTTTATTTTAGTGTGAATGCGTCATTAGAAAGCGCCGCAACCTTTCATGAAACGGAGAAAGTGTTGGATGATAAAATTGCAGGGATAATTAAAGAGATGGGATTGTAATAATAAGTAAGTTAATTTTAAAATGCCTCGAAATTATTCGAGGCATTTTTTTATCTTGCAACCCATACATGAAACTATACGACGATACTTACCGCCACAAAGGCCTCCGCAAAAAATTACTAGATTTATTAAGAGAAAAAGGCATTACAGATGAAAATGTATTGAATGCCATGAACAATATTCCACGCCATTTTTTTATGGATAGTGCACTAGATAATATTGCGTATGAAGATAGAGCTTTTCCTATTTCGGATGGGCAAACCATTTCGCAACCATACACTGTAGCTTATCAAACACAATTGCTACAAATAAAACCCAACGATAAAGTATTAGAAATTGGCACTGGTAGTATTTATCAAGCTACCATGTTGGCAGAGCTAGGCGCAAAAGTATTTACTATTGAAAGACAAAAAAATCTTTTTGACAAAACAAAAAATTACATTTTTAAAAATAAATACATCAATCTTAAATTCTTTTATGGCGATGGTTTTGAAGGCTTGCCAACCTATGCGCCATTTGATAAAGTAATTATTACGGCTGCTGCACCTTTTGTGCCACCTAAGTTAATGGAGCAATTAAAAACTGGCGGTTACATGGTTATACCTTTAGATGAAGGTACAAATCAACGCATGAAACGGTTAACAAAAAAAGAAGATGGAAGTTTTAGCGAAGAAGTATTTGAGAATTTTAGTTTTGTGCCGATGCTGGGAGGGAAACACGGTTGAAAGTTCAACGTTCAAAGTTCAAGGTTTCTTCAACGCTGAGTTTCTTTACTTTTTTAAAGCTTTCTTTTATCAGATGATTTGGATACATTATTTTGATTTAAAGAATGTTTACTATTATTTATAGTGCTTGCTTTAAAAAAACTTTGAACCTTCAACCTTGAACCTTCAACTTATTTCAAGCCCAATCTTCTTCATCAACAAACTTGCATTCATATTTGTACAAACGCCATCTTTGAGTTTATAGTCAAAAAATAATTCTTCGCCTTTTGTTTGTGCATCAAAATGATAATTAAGAATGTTTGATGGATATTCTTTTTCTAACGTGGCTAGTGCAACATCATGTGTGGCTAATATAGCTGCTGCTTTTTGTTTGATGAGTTGGCGTATGAGGGCTTCTGAACCTGTATGACGATCTAGCGAATTTGTACCACGCAAAATTTCATCAAGCAATACAAATACTTTTTCGCCAGCATTTATTTTTTCTATTACTGTTTTTAGTTTTTTCAATTCTGCATAAAAAGTAGAAGTGCTTTCTTCTAAATTATCGGCTATGCGCATACTGCTTAAAAGTTGTACTGGCGAAACATCAAAAGACTTTGCACATACAGGCGCACCAGCCATGGTGAGTATTACGTTTATGCCTATGCTTCGTAAGTAAGTACTTTTGCCTGCCATGTTGCTGCCTGTAACCAACATTATTTCTCCAGCGGTTTCTATGTTTATAAAATTGTTTACTCTTTTGTTTTGATGAATAAGTGGATGCCCAAGTTCTGTAGCAGTAATATAAAAATGATTTTCTTTTAATGTAGGAAAACAATAAGCGGGGTTATTGAAATGTAATGTTGCAAAACTATTGAGTGCTTCAAACTCGGCTAAAGTATCAAACCACAATTGTACATTATCATCGTTTTCTTTTTTCCATTTTTCTAAAGCTAATACTTGTTGCAAATTCCACATTAGAAAAATGTTTAGAGGGATAGCGATAACGATGTTGTAGCGTAAATCTAATCTATCTAAAATCTTTTTTAGTTTTTTTATTTTAGATGATGCAGTAATATTTTGCTTTTGTAAATCTGTTTTTAATTGTTGTAATAGGGGAGAAGTGAAATTTTCTTTTTCAATAGCAGCAATACTTTCAGATAGAATTCCCAAATCTTCTACCATGCTTGATAATGTATTGTGCAATGGTGCAACTATTTTGTTTATTTGGAATGCAATAGCTAAAAAAATAAATAAAAATAAATACCAAAGCTGCTCTGTAATTATATCGAAACTATACAATGCTGTAATGCTGCAAATGATAATTGGCAATAACCAACGAAGCCATTGCCATGGTTTAAATTGCGAAAATAAATTTGGTTCCTGTAGCCAATGTTTTATTTTTTGAAGTGTGTTTTTTTTAATGCTGCTTTCTTTGCCAATGGCTTGTAAATTATGCCGCCATTCATTTTTAGTGGCTAGTTCTTTTAAGGCTGCTTGCCTTTGCAATATTATTTCTGTGTTTGATGGGTTTAATAACCATGCGGCTAATTTTTCTGCGCCAAGTTCTGATGTTGTTCTATTTAGAAATTGATATAAAGATGCTCTACCAAATACATCCATATCGTTTGCATAAAAATGGTCGTGTGGGGTAAATTGTGTGCCATCTTCAAATTGATTGTATTTTCCTTCGAGTGCTTTTAACTCACCTTCATTAATATTGATAAGATGCTGCAAATGCTTTATGGCAGCTTTGTTTGCAAGGTCTTTATAAATGAGTTGTATAAAAACTATGATTAAAATAACAGCTGCTGCAATGGCGTACAATTTATTTACCGACCATAAAAAATAAAATACTGCTATAATGGCAAGCATACTTCCTAATCGTAAAATGCCAAAAATAGATTTGCGTTGTTGTAATTTTTGTTGTTGTTGTGTTAATCTAACTATTCTATTTTCGTAAAATTGCTTGGCTTCCATTTGGTAAAAATACTGGAGATTTTTTAAAGTTTTGAATGTAAGATTGTTTACTATTTTTTGAGCGGTAGCGAGTTGAAGCGTGAGGGATAGAAGCGGTTACCCCGGTGAAGGTTTTGTGCGGTGGCTTTGTGCCGGAGTATTAGCGCATAGCCCGACCCAATTGCCGCCCGATATTAAAGAGCTTTGAATTGATAACATACTAACAATTATCATAAACTGCGGCAATGGGACACGCACCAAAAATTTTATGATTTTATAACAAATAAGATTTCGTAGTTTTGCAATGCTATCAAAGGTTTAACAAATCTTAAATAATAAATCTTAAATGGTAAATATTTTCTGGGGCCGTTTTGGTTTTGACAGCATAGATCTTTGCAGGTGTAAGCATGTAGTGCGTTGCGTTATTTGCACTTTAATCTGAAAACGAAAAACTCAAATGGCAATACTTCGTATGCCATGGCTGCTTAGTCGATAGACTAGTAACCATTAGGGCCGCCGAGCAGGTTTTATTACTGCCAAGTTCCGCCGCCGACATCAAAAAAAAGTGATATGCTATCCCGCAACGAAGTGAGCGGGATTTAAGATTATTCTTCTAAGAAAAATATTGGTTTGTTTTGCTCCTGTATTTTTTCGAAAACCAATGCAAAAATAAACATGTAGAAAGCTTGTGGCGGATATGTTTGGACACCGGTTCGAGTCCGGTCGGCTCCACCAAAGCGGACACAGAGAAAATTTCTTCTTTGGGTTCGCTTTTTTCTTTCCCCAAAACCCACGCTAGTTGTGAGATGTAGGAGAAAACGCTGTTTACTCTTTCGGTTCGAGATTGATCTTTTTTACGATTGTAACGAATACCGTTAGGAAACACTAAAAATTGTATTTGTTGTTTCTGATGATAATCTGCGGAAGTCCATAGAGTATTGAGTTCAGAAGAATAATTGATAGCACTATCAATACACTTTTGAAGGTTCGAGATACTTTTTGATGAATTTGCCAATTCCTTTTGTAAAACTGCTTTTTCTTCTTTAAATCTGTTGCCATATTTAATAAACATTGTGTTATCTATTTCTTCATTTATAAGCCTTTCTTCTAGTCGTTCAATTTTCTTATCAAGCTCTATTATTTGTTTGTTTAAAGTTATAGATGTATCAACTTTATCTTTATTCAGTTGATTGTAGGTTATGGTCATTTGTGTTTTTATTACTTCTAATAAATCATTATCGGTTGATAGTTTATATTGGTCTAACATGTCTTTAAATGATTCATGAAGTGCATCTGCTCTTTTATTA
>JAYTGY010000049.1:0-6502 GCA_043733065.1 Ferruginibacter sp. | reverse complement strand
CAAGAGTGTGGCAAAATAATTTATGAAAGCAAGCGTACAGAAGCCTTTACTGCAGAGTGGATAGACAAACTAAAAAAAGATATGCTTGCGCAAGGCGCCGATATTGCAGTTATTGTAACCAAAACAATGCCCAAAGATTTACAACAGTTTGGTGAGAAAAACGGTGTGTATATTTGTACATTCTCCGAAGCTAGAAGTCTTGCATTGGTGTTACGCAATGCCATTTTAAAAATAAGCGAAAGCCGCAGCAGCCAAGAAAATAAAGGCGAAAAAATGGTAGCCATGTACAACTACCTTACAAGCCACGAGTTTATAGGCAATATGAATGCCATGCGGGAAGGCTTTCGTGGCCTGCGTTCTATGATGCAAAAAGAGCGTGAAGACTTTGAAAAAAACTTTAAGAAGAAAGAAAAGCAAATAGAACTGATTATACAAAACTCGTTGCATATTTCTGGCTCGGTAGAAGGTATTGCTGGGCAAGATTTGATAAATATGCAATTGGTGGATGGGGAGGAACTGTAACCGTACATTTAAAATTGATACCAAAACTAATTTTTACTGATGCCCAGAGATACAATATGGTACGATAATGGAGAAAATTTTATCTTGCTTAATGACCAAACTTTAATTGATTCGAATTTAAAATTACTGAAACAAAATAAAGACGGCAAAATAGTAGCCATCACTTACTCTTACAATTCTAAAAATTCATTTGAAGCAGATTCAATACTAAAAGTTATTGCAAATAATAATAGAATAGAAATTCAGCAAAACGTTTTTGATGAAAAAGAAAGTCGTTATAATGATATTGCGGGCTATATTGAATTCCTTATTTTAATTGCAGCTGTTTTAGTAGGAGTTTATGCTTATAGAAGAGCAGAAAAATATAAAAACAACCCGTTCGATGAAGATGAGAGAGATTGGGTAGAAATTGGATCTTCGCCAAGAAATAATTTTGGTAAATATGATGGTGAAGATGATAGATTCGGAAGGCCAGTACCAAAACCTGTAAGAGAATACCTCATATACAACGGTGCCGATTTAAATTTTACACAAGAACAAATTGCTGTTGTACTCGATAAACGTTTCCCTTATTTTACAAAACTTGGTATTGGTGAAAAAACTCGTTTTTTAAATAGGCATAAAAAGTTTATGAAAAGCAAATCGTTTAAAATACACGATGCAAGTGGTTTTAAAGAAATGCCGATACTTATTTCTGCAACCGCCATTCAGCTTAGCTTTGGGCTAGAAGAATACATGCTGCCTTATTATGAAAACATACATATTTTTCCACAGGAGTTTTTGGGTATGCACCCAACCATGCGTTTTTTAGAAGGTAATGTTTCTGCCAATAATATTAATGTTTCGTGGAAACATTATTTAGAAGGATACGAAAAAACAAACGATGGCCAAAACCTAGGCTTACACGAAATGGCACATGCGTATTATTCTCAAAATTTTAATTTAGAGGGTGAAAAAGACAGCTGCTTTATAAATGGATTTTCATCCTACAATATTTGTGGCAACAAAGTTTTTGAAGGAGAAAAGATTCGAAGTGGATTATTGTTTTCCGATTATGCGTTGAAAAACTTTCAAGAGTTTTGGGCAGAGAGTGTAGAAATATTTTTTGAAAAGCCGAGTGAGATGAAAAGCCAGTATGCTGACTTGTATGAATCTATGAGTTTGTTGTTGAATCAGCGACCAATATAAAAATCACGTTAGCACCCAGCTCAAATTATTCCCTTCTACCAAAATATTATGTACTTGTAAATGAATAGGGATTTCTTTTTTAAAAATACAATCTGCTACAAAAACATTCGAAGTTTTATTTATAGCTTCTATTTGCATATGTTTTTTAAAATCTACTTCACCTATCCCTTCCCATTTAAACATGGCTTCTTTAATACTCCATGCCATTGTTAGTAAATTATAATCGTTAGTATTTGCCAAATCCAAAATAACTTTTTCTTTTTCAGTTATAAATTTGTGTTGTATGCATTCTATTTTGGGGTGAGGTATTTCAATATCTACTCCTACTCTATTTTGGGTGCTTACAATAGCTGCGGCATAATCTCCACAATGCGAAATGGAAAAATGAAAGGCTTCGTCTGCTAAAAAGGGTTTTCGGGTAGTTGCAATTTGAATTAACGATAAAGGGAAATTTGGAAAAAGATCGAGCAGCAAGTGCCTGCCTGCAAGGTGTTGTAGGCGTTTGTGTGGGTGGGTAATGCTTCTTTGTAGGGATATTTTTTGCAAGAAAAAATTTTCTGCTTCTGTAATATGCCAAACGCCTATTTTTGTGGCGGAATTTATTTGATTATGGTATATAAGTGGCATGCTGCAAAAGTAATAGAAAAAGCGGCTTTTAATGAGCTATCAAAATGTTTTAAATTAAAGTGTTAATTTTTACAGCCACTAATGACACTAATAAACACGAATAATAAAATACTATTCGTGAAAATTCGTGTTATTCGTGGCAAAACTAAAATAAAATATGATATTAAGCGACACAAGAATTTTGGAAGAAATGGAAAAGGGAACCATAAAAGTTGTTCCTTATGATAGAAAAGACCTTGGTAGCAATAGCTACGATGTGCACCTTGGTAAAAACTTGGCTACGTACGAGCATGCTGAGTTAGATGCAAAAAAACACAATCGCATAAAGCATTTTGAAATACCAGAAGAAGGCATTTTATTATTGCCACATATGTTTTATTTAGGTGTTACAGAAGAATACACCGAAACGCATGCACATGTGCCATTTTTGGAAGGCAAGTCTTCTACAGGGCGCTTGGGTATTGACATACACGCTACGGCAGGCAAAGGCGATGTGGGCTTTTGTGGACATTGGACATTAGAAATTTCTGTAAAACAACCAGTGCGAGTTTATAAAGGAATGCCGATTGGGCAACTTATTTATTTTCCGGTAGATGGAGAAATAGAAGTAAAATACAACCAAAAGAAAAATGCAAAATACAGTGGGCAGCCAGATGTGCCGGTGGAGAGTATGATGTGGAAAAATTCTTTTTAATGAATAATTTATAATGAATAATTAATAGTGTTTTTAATGTAACGAGAATTTTATTTATTCAATCATTTTGTTAAACAAGAAATATGAAAAAGAAATTTCTATTTTTATTATTTATCATTTCATCTATTTTTTCTGCAAATGCACAAACACCTGCGGATTCATTATTAAATTTTATTAAGGATAACAAAAAAAGGGCATCGTTATATTTAACACAAAACGATACTGTACTTGCAAAATTGAATGAAGATAAAATGATGCCGCTTGCTAGTACTGTAAAAATATTGGTAGCAATAGAGTTTGCAAAGCAAGTGGCAAAAAATACCATTGAAGTAACGGAATTGGTATCGCTAGCAGAACTAGAAAGATATTATATACCAAAAACTGATGGAGATGCCCACCCTCATTGGGTTGCATACGAAAGAAGCAAAGGGCATATTATAAAAGATAGCGTACAATTATTTGATATTGCTAGAGGAATGATAATGTTTAGCAGCAATGCCAATACAGAATTTTTAATGGAATTATTGGGGCTTGATAATATAAAAGATAACATTCAGTTACTAGGTTTAAAAAAACATAGTGCTGTTTATCCATTAGTAGCATCGTTGTTTATGTATCAAAATCCAAAAGGCAAAAACGAGGCTGATATTTTAAAGGGTATTGGTAAACTTACAGAGCAGCAATATTGCCGATACATATACGATATGCATAAAGCGCTCGCATACGATACAATTCTAAAATCTAAATTTAGACCGCAAGATCTTAGCATGAAAATGCAAAAACTATGGAGCGATAAATTGCCAGCATCTACAACCAAAGAATATGTGCGCATTTGTAGCATTTTAAATAACAGGGCATTTTTTGATGAGGATACTTACGCTGTACTTTCGGGTGTGTTAGAAACAGTAATGGAAAATCCTGCTAACAAAACATGGTTGAAACATGCTGGCATGAAGGGCGGCAGCACTGCATGGGTACTTACAAAGGCTTTGTATGCAACTATAGAAAAAGGCGAAAAAATAGAAATGGCTTACTTTTTTAACAACCTTACTATTAACGAAAGTGAAATGCTTACAGGTTGGATGAATAATTTTGAATTGAATGTTTTAAGCAAAGCAGAATTTAGAAAAAAAATTAGTGACGCTTTAAAATAATAGAAAAGAACAATGCCATTTTATGACTTACCTAAGCATGAACGAGTAAATGTTGTTGCAGATATTAGCAATGCCATTTTAAAAGATTTGGAAAATGGCAAACAAAAAAATTCGATTCTTTATTTTGCAGACGAAGATACCTACATTAGAAAATCTGCTTATTTATCTATAGGGCGGCTATATTTTAGCTATAAAATACTTCAACCGAAAATTATAAAAACCCTTGATACTTTATTATTGGAGGATGATTTTAAAATACGACAGACGGTTATAAACACAGCTGGCGAAATTGGAAAACGTGATTTTAATATTGTACAGCATTTTTTTGACAAAGGTTTATTTGATACGCACCATGCGCCTCGCAATGCTGTTATTGGTTCTATCAAAAAAATGGGAGAAGTAAACCCAGCGCCAGTTCTACATTGGGCAAAAAAATATTTACACCACGACAACAAAGAAATCCGAAGAGAAATTTGCCATGGCATTGAACTTAGGGGAAGAAAATTTCCTGAAGATATTTTACCATTATTACAAGAACTAGAAAATGATACAACTGCAAGAGTTCGTAATACTTTGGTACACGTTATTGGACAGATCGCATACAAAAAAGGGTGCTTGCAAATCGTAATAGCACATTTAAAAAACTGGACTAACCAACAATTGGTTGCAGATGCTATTGATGAAATTGTTGATGTGCATTATCGTTATCGAAATTTTTCGGCAATGACACAAGATGAAGCCAGGGAATATATTGCAAACAATTATTAACAATATTCTATTTTTTATTTGCTGATTGCTGTTAGTGCCAATACTTCGTAAAACTTATCATCGGCAATGGCTGAAGCACTTAGTGAATGATAAATTTTTAAATAATCTTTAATTTTATCTGCCATCTGATCATCAAATATTCTTAAAATTAATTTTACTTCGGGATGGTGAGAGCGAGCATTTAAACCAATTTCTAAATTGAGCGAATCGTTATTGATAACAGAAATTAATGCTTTTGCTTCTAATACATTTACATCTTTCATTACTTTTGGTAGGCGTGCATCTCCAAGGTAAACTTCTGCACCTAGTTGCCTAAAATAATCTATATGATTGGAGTTTTCGTTCTGTTCAATCACAATTACTTTTTCATTTTTTTGCAATAATTCTTGTACAATAAAATAACCAAGGCGCCCAAGCCCACAAACAATTACATGGTTTTTTAAATTGTATTTTTTTCTACCCAATTCTAATTGTATTCTTCGTTTCAAAAAAACATCGATTGTTAAAGAAAAAATCATCCAAATAGAAATAGTAGAACACAGTATAAGAAAAATGACAACCATTTTAGTTATAGTAGAGCCAGTAGCAAAATTAATATCGCCATAGCCAACAGATGCTGCCGTTACAATTACAAAATAGAATGCATCTATCCATGCTAGGTTTTCGTAAAAGTGAAAGAAAATAACGGCACTCAATAACATAACAACAAAACCCAACAATAATTTTTGAATAAGGGAAAAAGTTTTTTTTGCATGAAATTTTTGTTCCAATAACACATTTGCATACACAGGCTCAGTATCAACTTGCACATACAATTGCTCCACAAATGAAGGTGCAGCAATCTTTGCAGGGTTTAGTATTTTTAAATTGATATGATCTTTTTGTAAATGCGGTATTAAGTTTTCGTTAAATAATGAAGCCGTAATAGGAATATTTGTTACTAACGAAATAAGAGAAATAATTAATTGTAAATTGTTTTCATCTTTATCTTCTAGCAAATACACCATGGCCAATGAGGAAAGATCTATTTTTTTTATATATGCATCAAGGTTTTCAATGAGCGAAACAGAATCTGTTGTAGCATTAATTTGCTCAAGGTTGCTGTGCAAGATTTCGTACCCTTGGGTAGATAAGTATTTTTTTAGCCGATAAGCCAAATGCCCAGCTCCAATAATGAGTACAATTTTCTTTTTCATATTTGTACATTAAAAATAAGGTATTAACTTACCATCTCTTCAATTTTATCATTATTTATTAATTAATTTTTTATGACTAAAAAGGAATTATGGCTTCGCATTATGGGTTACCATTTTGAGCATATTGTACCGCCGAATTTATGGGAAAAGATAAACGAAAAATTTGGAGGTACCGATGCTTCCACAAAAGCATTTGCAGATAAAATTTCGAGAAAACACAACTGCTCAAAAGGCTATGCATTAAAAGCAGTAAATGAATATAAGAAATTTTTGTACTTAGCAGTTATAAGCGATTTTCATGTAACGCCCTCTCAGCCTATAGATAAGGTGTGGCATGAGCATATTTTATTTAC
>JAYTGY010000048.1:0-4307 GCA_043733065.1 Ferruginibacter sp. | reverse complement strand
TCAATTACAGATACGCAGATACAAGCGGCAAAGAAATAAATTTTGATACCGACTATGGTCTGTTTAGAGGCACAGGCAGAAGCTACCAACCAAATTATTATTACGACAAAGACAATACTGAATTGTATAGGGTAATAAACAGAAACTATACCCCTACCGATATTGATATTTTAACGGCTAAAATAGATATAGAACACAAATTAGGCAAAGGTAAATTAGGCTATGGTGCTAAAACAGCTTTTGTAACTACTAAAAACACTTTCGACTTTTTTACAGAAACCCCTGCAGGTATATCTGTAAAACAATTAAACAGAAGTAATAGTTTTACCTATAAAGAAAATGTAAATGCAGGTTATGTAAATTACCAACGACAACTAAATACAAAATGGAGTTTGCAAACGGGCTTGCGCTTAGAGCAAACCACAAGCAATGGTAACCTTACAAGAGCCGATGGTATTGTACAAGCTGACAATAGTGTAAAAAGAAATTATGTAGATCTTTTTCCAAGTGCGGCACTTACTTGGAATATAAACCAAAAGCACACTTTAAATTTAACTTATAGCCGTAGAATTGATAGACCAACTTACCAAGATTTAAACCCTTTTGAAAATAAATTGGATGAACTTACTTTTGAAAAAGGCAATGCATTTCTTAAACCACAATACACCGATAATGTAGAAATGACGCATACTTTTATGGGTTTTTTAAATACAACTGTGGGTTATAGTTTTGTAAAAGATTTTGCTACTGTTACAACCGACACAGCTGGTAATACTAGTTTTATACAACAAAAAAACTTGGCTCAGCAACAAATTGTAAGTTTTAATATTGGCGCACCAACACCTATAAAAAAATGGTGGAATGGTTATGCAAACTTTTGGTTTAACAAACAATTTTACGAAGGCTTTATTGGCAATAAAAAAATAAAAGAACAAGTGCCAGCTTATGGTGCATATCTAGAACAAAGTTTTAACCTTGGCAAAGATTATATGGCAGAAATAAGTGGATGGCTCAATGGCCCAAGCGTGTGGGGTGGCACATGGAAAACCACTGCACAAGGCGCTGTAGATATAGGTTTGCAAAAACAATTTTTAAACAAAGCAGCCTCTGTAAAAATAGCAGCTACAGATATTTTTCATACTGCGCCATGGAAAGCCATAAGCGATTTTGGTGGCTTGTACATACGTGGCGCTGGCGCATGGGAGAGCCAAACTTTTAGAGTAACATGCAGCTACCGCTTTGGTAGTGCACAAATAAAAAGCGCAAGAGAAAGAAGAGCCGGCTCCGAAGCAGAAGCCAGAAGAATAAAAGGTGGAGGGTAGTTTTTGATTTTTTGATATAAGGTAATAACCCTTCGGTAATGCGAAGGGTTATTTTTGCGAACGCTTTTTGTAGGTTAAATACTACAAAAAGCGTTTTGTTTTATAAGGGGAAATATATTTTGTGGTAATTTTTTGTGTGTTAGGGGTTTAACTTTTATATTTGGAAAAGAATGATGTGGTGGGTGAAGGATATGCAAGAATTTTAATTTCTTTTGCATTGAATGGAAAATATTTAGACACCTAGAAATGATGTGAAGGTTTTTTTTGTTGACTTTCTGCACGACAAATTATAAAAGAGGTTTGCACAAAGTACAGTTTTAATAAATTGTATATATACTCAAGAGTAAAATAATTTCCTTAAACAACTATCAGCATATGATAAAATATTCCGTTACATTATTTTGCTGCATTGTATTTATGATAAGCCATTGCTATTCGCAAGATGATTTTATTCGTACTAAAGAGGGTTATCCAATTTTAAACCGCAGGCAGCTGGTTGCAAATTGTTTAAAAAGCCTACATAAAGATAGAAGTGATAGAACGGCTTATTCCATTTGTGAATGTGAAACAGTTAAAATTGATAGGCATTTCACAGAAAAACAATATAGAAAATATACACACGCTAATATAATTGACATTGAAAGTTTAATAAAAGCTGATAGCCTCATTGAGAAAGAAATACGAAAATGTTATACAAATTCGGGTCAAACAACGCTACTACAAGCCGAAAGTTTTGAGGGTGAATTTATTTCAAATTGTAAAAAATGGATTCAAAATAGTACAGAGAAAACGCTTGATGTAAATCGTGTTACAAGCTTTTGCAATTGCCAACTCGAATTAGTAAAAACAAAAAAAATAAGTGATGCAGAAATGCAAACACTTAGCAATCCAAACTCCCTTCTTTTTTATGAAATGATGTATAAATGTGGTGAACCTTTTTCTGAAAAAATTACTTTAGAAAATAACTGGAACATGAATGCTGAAAAAGATATAAAAGGTCCAATGATTGATACCATTAAAATTTTATCGATGAATGGAATGACTTATGTTAAAATAAAAATTGGAACGCTAGTACAAATTTGGTTGTATGATACTGGCGCATCAGATTTGCTTATAAATAAGGATATGGAGGAAACATTAAAAAAACAAAATATTATAACCGAAGCAAACTATGTAGGAATTGGCGAGTACGAAATGGCGAATGGAATGATTGACACCTGTCGAAAGTATAAAATTGATAATGTTCAAATTGGTCAATTTTCAATTAACAATATTATTGTAGCAGTAACTGATAAAGGAAAAAGAATAATTGTAGGAAAAGCGCTTATGAATAAGTTTAGTAAATGGGTATTAAATAATCAAAATAATACTTTGATTTTATCAAAATAATTCCTAATTGCACAGAAATCAAGCCAACGTTTTATCTGATGTCATTTACAGTATTTGCAGCACAAATTAAACTACAAATTATAATATGTTTCATAATAACCAATGGTCTGCATACATAAGAAAGTAAACCAAAAAATATACTTTGATTTTTAACAACCATTTCTAATATATTTACTCATTAAATACCACTAATGGAAACTAACAGCAACAAGGAACAAGAGGAAGACAAAGTAATTAATCAAATGTTTTCTTACGCAGCCAATCTTTTGGTTCAGGAAAAGAAAAGCCCAGAAGAAGTTAGGGCTGCATTAAAAAAAATAGGTTTAGATGAGCCAACAGCTGTACTAGTTGTAGATACGCTTGAGAAGCAAATGCACGCTGCCAAAAAAGAAGCAGCAAATAAGGATATGCTATATGGCGCACTTTGGTGTGTTGGCGGCATAATTGCTACAGCTGCGCATATTGGTTTTATTTTTTGGGGCGCTATTATTTTTGGTGCTATACAATTTTTTAAGGGTGTGGCTAATGCTTAAATGGTTACTTAATTACTCAGTTTTGAACACTTATAACGCTACATAACATTGTAGATTACCAATTCATACTTTTCAAATGATTATAAAAAAAATTACCATCTTTCTTACAATTGGCATTTTACTATATACCCCAGTAAACGCACAGCAAAAAACAAGTAAAGATTATAAATGGGCTGCTGGCGTAGATATTGGGAATATATTTATACGTGGCGATGTACGGTCAGTAAAAACACAATTTTGTGAAGGCTTACATTTGTATAAACCATTTGCAAAATGGTTTGCTTTAAAATTAAATTTTATACACGGCAATGCAAAGGGTTTAAATGATAAAGCCGCAGAAAACTTTGCAAAAAATCCTGCATGGTCTTTTAAATATGCTGCCCCATATAGATTAAGTAATGGAACGTTAGCTTATGGTTATGTAACTAACGATGTTTTTACGCCTACATCTACGCACGAATTAGTCTATTACAACTACAAGACTGTAATAAATTCTTTATCTATATCGGCAGCGTTTACTTTACCAATCCCAATTCGTTCTTCTAATCCAAAATTTGGTATTCATTTTAATTATGGTGCTGGGTTATTATCTTATAAAACAAAAGTAGATGCGTTAAATAGTAATGGTAAAAATTATGTAACCCTATTTAATGATGTATTTACAGCTAATAGTGGGGCAACAGAAACTTTAAAAAAACTAAAAAATGGAATGGATAATGTTTATGAAACGGATGCAGAAACTTTAAATAATTCTGCTCGTTTTACACAAAATTTATCTCTCGGTTTTTCTTATAAAATAAGAGATAGATTCGTAATTGGCATTGAAAGATCGGGTTCTTTCTTTAAAGATGATTTATTGGATGGGCAAAGGTGGCAAGAACAAGCATTTGGAGATGCTGTAATAACTAGAGATTTTGACTACCTTATATACAATAGCCTTAATTTGAGTTATCAATTTTAGAATGATATATTTTTTTGCTTTGATAGATGCTTAAACCCAATCCTCAAAGTACCCATACCTCCCACTTGTGGTTGAAAAACAATCTATTTCAGCCTCGGTTTG
>JAYTGY010000047.1:0-4490 GCA_043733065.1 Ferruginibacter sp. | reverse complement strand
GAACTCGCCACAGGCGAATAAAAAGAACTCGCCACAGGCGAGTTCCTACTAGCACTCACTCAAACTTATCGGAATATTTACTGCTAGCCCACCATCAGCTGTTTCTTTGTATTTACTATTCATATCGAGTGCGGTATCCCACATGGTTTTTATAACCCCATCTAAACTTACTTTTGCAAAATCGGGTGTGCTTTGTAATGCAAGCTGACAAGCGGTTATGGCTTTTATTGCTCCCATTGTGTTACGCTCTATACATGGTATTTGTACAAGCCCGCCAATGGGGTCGCATGTCATACCTAGGTGATGTTCCATGGCTATTTCGGCAGCCATTAAAACTTGGCGTTGTGTACCACCAAGGCTTTCGGTAAGTGCCGCTGCGGCCATTGCACTACTCACACCAATTTCTGCTTGGCAACCACCCATAGCCGCAGATATGGTAGCGCCTTTTTTAAATATGCTTCCAATCTCTGATGCGGTGAGCAAAAAATTAATAATTTTATCATCATCATTACCATCGCAAAAAGCTATAAAATATAAGAGCACAGCGGGAATTACACCGGCAGCGCCATTTGTAGGCGCTGTTACTACTCTACCAAAAGATGCATTTTCTTCATTTACCGATAACGCAAAACAACTAACCCAATCTAAAATATAATTAAATCGATTGCCACCTGCGGATATTTGTGTAAGCCATTCTTCATAACCATTATAATTATTTTCTTGCAGCAATTTTTTGTTTGCATCAAAAGCCCTTCGCTTTACATTGAGACCGCCTGGCAAATAACCTTGAGTATGGCAACCTTTATAAATGCACTCTTTCATCACCCGCCAAATATTAAGAATACCATTTTTAGTTTCTACTTCCGTCCGCCAAGTCAACTCGTTTTCCAAAACTATTTCATGAATAGATAAACCTGTTTTTCTGCACCAGTGCAATAATTCATCGGCAGTATTTATAGGAAAAGGAAGTGTTACATTTTCTATTAGTGAAATCTGATTGTTGCTCGTTTCTTGTTGTACAAAACCACCACCAATAGAATAATATGTTTCTGCTAAAGTATCTCCACTATTAAGTTTTACTAAAAATGTGAGCGCATTTGGATGAAAGGCTAACGTTTCTGTGTAAAGAAATTCAATATCATCGGTAGGTACAAAATCTATTTCATGTTTACCGGCAAGCAATAATTTATTCATTGCTTTTATATCGGCAATTTTTGCAGCAATACTATTTACATCAAAAGTTACAGGATCGTAACCGCTAAGCCCAAGTTGCACTGCAATATCGGTACCATGCCCCACGCCAGTTTTTGCTAAAGATCCATACAGCAATACTTCTATAGATACAACTTGGTTTAATAAATTTTTATGCTGAAGTGATTGCGTAAAAATTTGTGCTGCACGCCAAGGGCCAAGTGTGTGGCTGCTGCTAGGCCCTACGCCAATTTTAAACATATCAAAAACAGAAATGGCTTCGTGGTTCACAATTAAAATAATTTTATAAAAAAAGCCTTAGATAAATCCAAGGCTAAAATTAGTTTAAAGAAATGATATTACTGAACGGCTCTTAATGTAATTTGAAATTTTAAATAAGAATTTCCAGGAATTGTAGGGAGTCGGCCAGTAGCTCCATAAGCTAAAGAAGGAGGAATGTATAATGTAGCCGATCCGCCAGATTTTATTAATGGCAAAATTAATTGCCATCCTGAAATAACATTTAATAATTGCAAAGTAGTAGGCTGCCCAGGTGATGATGCATCAAACTGTGCTCCATCTGTTGTAGCCGCCATAAATTTACCTACATAGTCTATACTAATATTTGAACATAGATTAGGAGATGTTCCAGTACCTTGTGTAGAAATAATATAATACATACCGTTTTTTTCAACTGCATTTGTAATGTTATTTGCTGCAAGATAATTTTCTAAATAGGCCTTTTCAGCGGCCGGAGCAATAGTTGCAGGTGCAAGTTGTGTACAATCGGTAGAAGAATTGCCGTTTTTGACACAAGCAGTAAAAACGAGTGCTGATACAGCACATAAAAAGAACCATTTTTTCATCGTATATATTTGTTTTGTTTTAAGAGTATTTTTATAACTTTTTCGCTGCATCAACTTTTTTTTGCTTGTGTTTTAATTCTTGATAAAGCTGATCATTCATTTCCCATTTAAAATGCATTCTTGCTACTGCATAAAATAATATTGCAATAATAACGGCAATTACTACCACAAAAAAGGTTTGTGGAGAAGTATTTGAAATTTTTGTGTACCAGTCGGGTATAAAAAAATACACGCTAACAATAAGCAACAAAATAGGCAATCCAAATACACATGCCATAGGTAAACCTCGCAATAGTTTACTAATAAAAGTACTATGTGCCTCCCTATTTCGCTCCCAATATTCTATAAATTTTTCATCTTCCGTTGTTAACATGCCACAAAATTAATTCAAATGTATGGTTTGCTTGGCTATATTCTTATTTACTTGTAGGTTTGCTACATAAAAAGTTATAAAAGGTAAAATTATATAGATGAAAATGGAGCAATTGATTGTACAATATTTGTACAGCAGCAAAAAAGTAACGTTACAAGAAATAGGTACATTTAGTATATCTTCTGATATTAGCATACCAGTAGATAGTGAAAAAGATACCATAATGCCAGAAAATTATATAGAATTTAAATATGACCCAAAGGCAGGTGTAGATGAAGGTTTGATAGATTATATTGTAGCAAATTCTAGAAAAATAAAGCCATTGGCAACCTCCGATTTAGAATCCTTTGTTAGTTTAAACAAACAGTTTTTAAATATTGGCAAACCATTAGTAATGGAAGGACTTGGTACATTGCATAAAACACAAATGGGTGACTATGCATTTGCGCAAGCGGGCACCTCGCATGTGATGATACAAGATGCACCAAAAATTGTAACCGAAAAAATTATTGAAAAAGTAAGTTTTGCTACGCCGCCAAAAGAAAAAAGTGGTAACGTAAATAAAATTGCTATTGTGAGTGTGTTGGGTTTTATTATTTTGGGTGCATTAGGTTTACTTGCTTATTATCTTATAAACAAAAACAGTAACAATTCAAACAACGAAAGCGAAACCAATAGTGAAGTAGCTACGGCAGCTAAAGACACTAGTACAGCAAATAAAGCAAACACTTCCGATACAAGTGCTGCAAAGAAAATAAATGACAGCCTTACTTCAATTAGACCAGTAAACACTAGTGATACCAATAGTTTTTATATAGTAATAAAAGAATTTTCAGATTTAGCGCTTGCTCAAAAGCGTTACACTGTGCTTACTAACTATGGAAATAAATTGGTGCTTACAACTAAAGACTCTGTAACCTATAAATTGAGAATGCCTTTTAAAAAACCACTTTCTGATACTTTGCGTGTAAAAGATTCTTTAGGAATATTTTTTCAGGCAAAAACGTATGTTGAGTTGCCATAAATTATTTTAGTATGAGCAACATTGCTTTTGAAACAATAGACTGGTCAGGAATTGAAAAAATAACTTACCAAGGAGAAACTGGAACAGCTTATTGGCAAACAAAAATATATGATGGAATAAGATTAAGGTTAGTGGAATATTCAGAAAATTATGTGGCAGACCATTGGTGTAAAAAAGGGCATATTGTCTATTGCTTAGAAGGAGAATTTGTAAGTGAATTAGAAAATGGCGAAAATTTTACGCTAACAAAAGGTATGATGTATATCGTTTCTGATGAAATGAGTTCTCATAAATCTATTGCTAAAAATGGCGTTAAGTTATTAATTATTGATGGTGATTTTTTAAAGTAAAAAATAAATATTATTAGAGCTATGGAATTTATTGATTACTACAATGTACTTGGGTTACAAAAAAATGCAACTGCCGATGATATTAAAAAAGCTTACCGAAAATTGGCCAAACAATATCATCCAGATGCAAACCCTGATGATGCTACTGCAAAGAAAAAATTTCAACAAATAAATGAAGCCAACGAAGTATTAAGCGATGTAGAGAATAGAAAAAAGTATGATAAGTATGGCAAAGATTGGCAACACAGCGAGGCCTTTGATCAACAAGCAAGGCAGCGGCAGCAATACTCACAGCAGTTTGGTGGCAATGATAGCGATGGTGGATTTTCAGATTTTTTTTCCTCCATGTTTGGTGGCGGTGGTGGCAGAAGAAGTACAGGTAAACAAAAGGGGCAAGATTTAAATGCAAATTTCCAATTAAATCTTAGTGACACTTTTAAAACACACCAACAAACCATTACTGTTAACGGTAAAAATATAAGAATAACCATACCTGCCGGCATAGAAGACGGACAAGTAATAAAACTAAAAGGTTACGGCCAAGCAAGCACAACTGGAGGTACAGCAGGAGATTTATACCTCACTTTTAAATTGAACAACGATACTTTTTTTAAACGTGTAGGAAACGATTTGCAAATAACACAAGAAATAGATTTATACACCGCTGTACTTGGCGGAGAAATAAC
>JAYTGY010000046.1:0-2104 GCA_043733065.1 Ferruginibacter sp. | reverse complement strand
CGTGGGTATGCATCGTTCGATTATCACCCCATTGGTTTTAGAGATGCCGATATTGTGCGCATGGATATTTTATTGAACAACGAAAAAGTAGATGCACTGAGTGCATTAATTCATAGAAGTCGCTCGGCAGAATTTGGCAGAAAGCTTTGCGAAAAATTAAAAACGTTATTGGATAAACAGCAGTTTCAGGTGGCTATACAAGCGGCTATTGGTGCAAAAATTATAGCTCGAGAAAATATTAGTGCTATGCGAAAAGATGTAACCGCAAAATGTTATGGCGGCGATATTAGCCGTAAGCGCAAACTATTGGATAAACAAAAAGAAGGTAAAAAACGTATGCGCCAAATAGGAAATGTGGAAGTGCCGCAAGAGGCGTTTTTGGCGGTGTTGAAACTCGACGATTAGAAAGAATTAGCTAATTTGCTGATGTGCTAATTTGCTAATGGTTATGCAAGCTGTGTTAAAAATTTCTTACACTCTAATGAATGAAGAAATTTTTGGACAAAAAGAATTTTTGTCCAAACGTTGGAAGCTATGGGCAACAGCAGTGGCGACGCTCCGTTCAACTTTATCTCTTTATTCATCTTTTACCAAAGCGTAGATTGTGCAATAGATTGATGTGGTAGATGATGCACTACCAACCCCAACTGAGTTGACTTTTAGTAACCACGGGTGCAACCCGTGGAGAGGGCGCAGCCCGAAAACAAAAAAAATGAAATACCCACGCAAACTCTCATCAGGTGCAAACAACACCGTAATTGTACTGTCAGACACAGTAGTTGCAAAACTATTTGTAGACGATACCCGCTCTGATATTGGCTCCGAAGCCGAGAAGATGAAGTATGCCAATACCATAAATGGCTTAGTAGTAAAATTTGAAGGGCTTGAATACAACGAAGCAGTGCAAGCAGAAATGCTAAAAATGGAACGCATAAAACCAATAGATTTTAGAGCTTATGAAATTGAGATAAGAGAACTTTGGTTAGACGTGTTTGAAGATGAATTAAAGCAATTGCATGCAAATGGTTTTGTACACAGAGACTTAAAACGCCCAAGTGATATTGGTGGTTTGGCTTTTGATAATATACTTTTAACAGAGCAAGGGTTAAGATTAATAGATGTTGGTATTTCAGCATTACAAACACAAGTAGGTAATGATATTTTTAAAAAGTATGTTGAGATTGAATTGGAAGAAATGAATATTTTTCGAGAATATTTTTTGAATCGTTAAGCCCAATTATTTCGTAATTTTAACATTAAATAGTTTTACAATGAAATGAGCCATAACAAAAATTGATATCAATCGAAATCTTCAATAGCGAATAACATGTGGCAATAGCCACTATAAAAATGAACACATGAAAAACACATATAAAGCTTTTGATGAGGTAAAGAAACTTTATCCCGACGAGTGGGTTCTTTTAGGGAATCCTGAAATGAGCAATACCAAAGTAGTTGGTGGCGAAGTTTTGTATCATAGTAAAGATAAAAAAGAAGTATGTTATATAGGAAGAGATAAAGTGGCGGATTATGATACTGTAACCATTGCATTTGCAGGAGATATTAAGCAAAGTAGAAAAATTGGAATACTAAGAAAAATATGAAAACTTTTTCATTTGATTTAGAAACAGACGAAGATGTTATTTTAGTAAACGCATCTATAGAAGCTAAATATAAATTCAGTTTGGTTTTAGATACAGCGGCTACTCATACAACTATTGATAGTAATGTTTTATACTTTTCGGGATATGAGTTAAAATATAGTAAAGGTGAGCGTGAAATTGAAACATCGAATGGAATAATAATTGTAGAACGATATGATATTGATTTAATAGAATGTTTGGGTATAACAAAAACCAACTTTGAAGTGCAAGTATATGATTTTTTAGCACATGGTATTTCTTCAGATTACGATGGTGTTATTGGGTTAGATTTTTTAAAACATTTAAAGTTTTGTGTAGATTTTGAAAGTAAAAAAATCACAGTAGATATTTAGTTTGATTAACATAATACATAAAATCTATTGAAGCATTTGCCCACTCACCACCACCCATTCACCACTCACCACAATGAAATTCTTCCCTTCCTCCGCCTTACAACAACT
>JAYTGY010000045.1:0-6923 GCA_043733065.1 Ferruginibacter sp. | reverse complement strand
CAAAAATTGATTGCTCGAATAATTTATAGTCGGCCGCATAAAAAGGGTCGTCAGATATTTGGCAAAGATTCCGAAAGCCTTTGTATGTATGGTAAACCTTGGCGTTTAGGAGCAAACGAAGCTACAGAAATAACTTTTTTTGAAAATGTAAATATTGCAGGAAAAAATATTGAAAAAGGCACGTATGTTTTGTATTGTATTCCCTACGAAAATAAATGGACAATGGTACTGAATAGCAATATTTATACTTGGGGATTGCATATTGATGAAAGTAAAGATATTTTTAAAACCGATATTACTGTTATGCAACAAAACCTAACAGTAGAAGATTTTACTATTCTTTTTGAAGATACAAAAACAGGCTCCAATTTAATAATGGCTTGGGATAATGTGAAAGGAGTTTTGCCAATTGTATTTGCACATTAGGATTGTTAATATTTTATAATAAACTTTTATTGATTGAAAAATTGAATTTACAATAATTACTTTATAGTTCTAGTTCTTTCAACTAATTTTGCCATACAAAAATAAATTACAAAATGGCCAACTCTTCACATAAACCAGCTACAAAATTTATACACGCTGGCACCGTGCCAGACCCAAGCACTGGTGCAATTATGACACCCATATATCAAACAAGTACCTATGTGCAAAGCGCACCAGGTGTAAACCAAGGCTATGAATATGCACGTAGCCAAAACCCTACACGCAAAGCTTTAGAAGATGCATTGGCAGTAATTGAAAATGGAAAACATGGTTTAGCTTTTGGTAGTGGCGTAGCAGCTACCGATGCAGTTATAAAATTATTAAACCCTGGCGATGAAGTGATTTGTGCAAATGATATGTATGGCGGAACATATAGATTGTTTACAAAAATATTTGAAAAATATGGCATCAAATTTATTTATGTAGATACAACAAATGTAAAAAATATTCAAGCCGCTGTTACTACAAAAACAAAATTAATTTGGATAGAAACACCTACCAATCCTTTGATGAATATTACGGATATTGAAGCAGTATCACATATTTCAAAAGCAGCAGGAGCTTATCTTTGTGTCGATAATACATTTGCATCGCCCTACTTACAAAACCCATTAGATCTTGGAGCTGACATTGTAATGCATTCTGCTACAAAATATTTGGGTGGGCATAGCGATGTAATACAAGGCGCTCTTATTATGAACGATGATAGCTTACGTGAGCAATTGTATTTTATTCAAAAAAGTTGCGGAGCAGTACCAGGGCCAATGGATTGTTTTTTAGTATTACGTGGTATAAAAACATTGGCAGTTCGTATGAAACAACATTGCGAAAATGGAAGAATAATCGCTCATTTTTTACGCAACCACGCTAAAGTAGAAAAAGTTTATTGGTGCGGTTTTGAAGATCATCCAAGCTATGCAACTGCAAAAAAACAAATGAGAGATTTTGGTGGTATGATAAGTTTTACGCTAAAAGATGATAGCATCGAAGCTGCTACAAAAGTTTTAACGGCTACAAAATTATTTGCTTTAGCAGAAAGTTTAGGTGGAGTTGAGTCACTTATTAATCACCCTGCAAGTATGACGCATGCTAGTATTCCAAGAGAAAAAAGAATTGCAAATGGTTTGGCTGATGGATTGATAAGGCTCAGTGTTGGTATTGAAGATGCAGAAGATTTGGTGGAAGATTTGAAAAGTGCGATTGGATAAGAGCCCCTTCTATCTCTCCGCCGATAGGCGGTGGAGGAAAAGTAGAAGATTAAGTAGAAGATTAAGTAGAAGATTACATGGATAAAAAACTTATAGATTTTTTAAACAAAAAGGTTGATGAATATAATCAACCTTTTTTTATTGAAGCTGACCCTATATCTATTCCGCATTCTTTTTCTATAAAACAAGATATAGAAATAGCTGGTTTTTTTGCCGCCATATTTGCATGGGGCAATCGTACAACCATCATCAATAAAAGTAAAGAGTTGTTGTTATTGATGGATAATGCCCCGCATGACTTTTGTTTGAACCATTCCGATAATGATTTAAAGAAATTATTAAACTTTAAGCATCGTACTTTTAACCCAACTGATGTATTGTATTTTGTAGATTTTTTTAAGCATCATTTTTCAACAAACGAATCTTTAGAAACTGCGTTTACAAAATCGATGAAAAAGGATGATGCCAATATTGAAAATGCATTGAATGGTTTTTACCAATATTTTTTCTCTTTAGAAAATGTACCAAAGCGTACAATGAAACATATTGCTTCCCCTGCCAAAAAAGCCACTTGTAAAAGATTGAGCATGTACTTGCGATGGATGGTGCGAAAAGATAACAATGGCGTTGATTTTGGACTTTGGAAAACAATAAAACCATCGCAATTGATTGTACCTTTAGACCTGCATGTAGCTAGAGTAGCTAGACATTTTAAACTGATAGAACGAAAAGCAACAGATTGGCAAACGGCTGTAGAGCTTACCAATGCTATGAAATTGCTCGATGAAAAAGATCCTGCTAAATACGATTTTGCTTTATTTGCTTTAGGTGTATTAGAAAAATTTTAACAATGGAAAATGAAATTGTACATATTGTAAATAATGCGTTCGAGTTGGAAACAACCGAAAGCAATATTGTAAAATATCTTACAGAGCGAATAAATTATCTTATTGTAAACGATTTTAATAAACTCATTTATATTTTGTACCGAGCAGATATTAATGAAGTAAAACTAAACAAGTTGCTTGCTGAAAATAAAAAAGAAGATGCAGGGAAAATTATTGCAGCATTATTTATACAACGACAATTAGAAAAAATAAAATCGAGAGAGGAGAATAAAATGAATACAAGAGATTTTGAGGAAGAGGAAAGATGGTAGCTTTTTTAGGTTCATCAAAATAAATGCGTGAAAGCTAAAAGTTTTTAACTAAAATTGAGAATAGTATATTGCTTACATATAAATGCCATTGGAACAGTACAGTTTTTGAGTAGCAGAATGTTGATTCCATAACTATGATAACAAGTATTTCCGTTCTTTTTGTACATTTACATAAACAAGTATTTATGAACACTGCACCCATTCTTAAATATACTGACGAAGAGTATTTAGCACTAGAAGAAAAATCTTTGGAAAAACATGGATTTTACCAAGGAGAAATTTTTGCTATGGCAGGGGCTTCTATTGAGCACAATCAAGTTGTAAAAAATACTTTATTTAGCATTGAGGAATATTTAAGAAAATCTAATAGATGCCAAATTTTTCCTAGTGATTTAAAAATTCATAGCCTTGGTAATTCACTTTATACATATCCTGATTTATCTATCATTTGTGGTGAAATTGAAAGATTAGAGAATCATAAAAACATTGTTACAAACCCAACAGTTTTAATAGAAGTTTTATCAGAGTCAACCCAAGATTACGATAGAGGAGGTAAATTTAAATTATATAGAGACATTCCAAGTTTAAAAGAATATATTTTAATATCTAGTTTAGAAATACAGATAGAGAAATACAATAAGCAAATTGATAGCACTTGGGTTTTACATGAATATAAAAGGGTAGAGGATTTAGTAGAGATTATCTCAATCAATTTTTCTTTGCCTGTAATAGAGTTATATCGTAATGTTATATTCGAAAAGAAATAGGATTTTACTTTTCCGAAAACATCAACTCCTTTACTTTCTCCTTGTCGTCTTTTTCATTTTTTAAATCGTACATAGTACCAAAAACATGGTCCCATAAAGTGCTGCTTACGCCAAAGCCTTTATCGCTGTGTTTGTAATGATGAAGGTGGTGGTTTTTCCATAAGCCTTTCATCCATTTGAAAGGAGGATTACAAGCATGTATAGCATAATGCATAGTGCCATACATAAGATAACCCAACAAAAAACCAGGGAAGAATGAAAATGAATATTTACCCATTGCTACATAAAAACACAGAAAAAATGCAGAAGCAAGAATTAGGCTAGGCGTTACAGGCATAAATAATCTTTCTCTATCTCTCGGATATTCGTGGTGATTACCATGCAAAATATAATTTATTCTTTTACCAATTTCTGTATCTGAATGGTAGTGAAATAAAAATCTGTGGAGCATATACTCTGTAAATGTCCAAAATAAAACCCCTCCTAAAAAAGTAAGAAAAACTGTTATGCCATCAATAGCCAATTTGTTAGAAGCATAATATGGAAATAAAATTAAAACAGGTAAATATATTCCCCATATAACCAAAGGGTGAGTTTTGGTAAGATATTCTAGGTAACTATTCCTGAATATTTGCGCTTGACCTTTATTGTGTATTTTTTTGAAATCCATAATCACAATATTATTTACCAAATATACAAATTCATTTTTTTAGATTGCAAACTCTAAGCATACATTTGTTGGGTAGAAACATGATTTTAATCATTGCAATTTTTGTTCCAAAAGAGTATAAATAAAAATTGGGCAATACAAAAACTCAAAACAAGTATATATTTTCTAAAAAAATTAAAATTAAAATAAGGAATATGAAATTAGTTACTTACTTAAAAGACCAACACGAACAATTGGCATTATTGGTAAATGGTAAATTGTATGATACCGATACGCTGCACCCTGATATGCCAATAAGCATGGCTATGTTTTTAGTGTATTGGGATGATGTTTATCCAGTAGCTAGAGCAGCTGAACAAAGAATATTGGATGGCGGTTTTGATGGCAAACGAAAAAGAGAATTTGATGAAGAAACTATTTTAGCACCAGTCCCTCACCCTACAAGCTGTAGAGATGGGTATGCTTTTAGGCAGCATGTAGCAGCAGCTAGGCGCAATAGAAAAGTAGATATGATAGCTGAGTTTGATCAGTATCCTATCTTTTATTTTACCAACCACAATAGTATTCAAGGGCCTGGTACTATAAATTGTATGCCCGATCATTTTGAAAAATTGGATTTTGAATTGGAAGCCTCTATCGTAATTTGTAAGCACGGTAAAAATATAAAAGCAGCTGATGCTGATGAATATATTGGGGGCATTATGATTATGAACGATATGAGTGCACGACGTTTGCAAATGGAAGAAATGTTGCTTAACCTTGGTCCTGCAAAAGGAAAAGATTTTTCTACTGCTATTGGTCCAATGCTGGTAACGCTAGATGAACTGGAAGAATTTGTAGTGCCATGCAAAGAAAACCATACAGGCAAAAGTTGGAATCTTAAAATGACTTGCAAAGTAAATGGCATAACAGTAAGCGAAGGAAACTTGGCAGATATGGATTGGACTTTTGCAGAAATTATTGAACGTGCTAGCTATGGTGTGGACTTGTATGCAGGAGATGTGATAGGTAGCGGAACTGTAGGTACAGGTTGTTTTTTAGAACTAAATGGTACAGGTAAATTAAATGACCCTAACTATAAAGAACAATGGTTGCAAAATGGCGATGTAGTAGAAATGGAGATTGATAAATTGGGGAAATTAACAAATAACATTGTTGCTGAGGATACGGGTTGGAGTATTTTGGAATTGAAGAAATGAGATTAACCGCAGAGAAAATGAGTTGAAGGAGGTTTCGCAGAGAAATATTTTCTAACTATAAAAAACATAAAAATGGAAAAAGAAAGACTAAATGAAATTGGAGGCATTATTCTTGATTCTGCAATTACAGTGCATAGAGAACTTGGTGCAGGATTGCTTGAATCTGCTTATCAACTTGCCTTAAAAAGAGAGTTGGAATTGAGAGGGTTATTTGTTAAAGCAAAAGTTCCAGTAGAATTAATTTACAAAGAAACAGCTTTAGGAAAAGCTTATGAAATTGATTTATTAGTTGAAGATGAAATTATTATTGAAAACAAATCTTGCGAAAGTATCATTCCAATTTTTACAGCTCAAGTGATAACTTATCTCAAATTGTACAATAAAAGTCTAGGTTATTTAATCAATTTTAATGTTCCGTTATTGAAAGATGGCTTTAAAAGAATCGTAAATAATTTTTAATACTCTGCGAAACCTCCTTCAACTCATTTTCTCTGCGGTAAAAAATAGTAATGCATGCTTACACTAAATTTAAAAAACCTTCCGACTTCCGATATTCAAAATTACTTACAACACGCCATAGCACCACGCCCCATTTGCTTTGCATCCACCATTGATATGGAAGGAAACGTAAACCTTTCACCATTTAGCTTTTTCAATTTATTTTCATCTAACCCACCAGTAGTTATATTTTCCCCTGCAAGGCGAGTGAGAGATAATACTACAAAACATACCTTGCAAAATGTTTTAGAAGTACCAGAAGTAGTAATTAATGTGGTGGATTATGATATGGCGCAACAAACATCACTTGCAAGTTGCGAGTTTGCAAAAGGTGAAAATGAATTTACAAAAGCTGGGTTTACCGAGGAAAAAGCTACCATGGTAAAACCATCTATGGTAAAGGAAAGCAAAATAAAATTAGAATGTAAAGTGATAGAAGTAAAACCACTTGGTACAGAAGGTGGGGCAGGAAATTTGGTTATTTGCGAAGTGCTTTGTATGCATATTGATGAAAGCATATTAGATGAAAATAAAAAAATAGATCAAACAAAAATAAACCATGTGGCTCGCCTTGGTGGCGATTGGTATTGCAAAGTAGATGCTACCAATCTTTTTAAAGTAGCTAAACCAAATGTACAATTGGGTATTGGTATAGATGCGTTGCCAGTTGCTATTCGCAATAGTAAAATTTTATCGGGTAATCATCTTGGGCAATTAGCTAATGTACATGACATGCCAGTTGTAGATCCAAATTTTGAAAATGATGCACTAAAACAGATTGTACAATACTTCAACATCGACCCTCTAGAAATGGAAACGGAAACACATAAACTTGCGGCCAAGCTTTTAAATAACGGAAATGTAACTGATGCATGGCAAGTATTGCTCGCCAATGATGTTATTTAACGTTACTAAAACACTATCTACATTTTAGAT
>JAYTGY010000044.1:0-5548 GCA_043733065.1 Ferruginibacter sp. | reverse complement strand
GGTGGTGTAGCATGTGCCGGTCCAATAATCTTTTTCGTAATCTCGTATGGTGGTAGATATGGCTTTTTGCAGCGCAAATGCTGGCAAGGCTGGCACTTCTGGTGGAAAATAATCGTTGCTTGTACCCTCGCCTCTTATGGCTGCGATTGGCAAAATTAAATCGCCTATTTTATTTCGTTTTTTTAAACCGCCACATTTGCCCAAAAACAATACTGCTTTGGGTTGTATAGAGGTAAGTAAATCCATAATGGTGGCAGCACCTGGGCTACCCATACCAAAATTTATGATGGTAATATTATTGGCTGTGGCGCATTGCATAGGTCTGTCTTTTCCTATAATTTCTACATTGTTCCACTCGGCAAACATGGTTACGTAGTTGCTAAAATTGGTAAGCAAAATATACTCGCCAAAATCTGCTAGGGCTTGGCCTGTGTAGCGTGGTAACCAGTTATCTACTATCTCTTCTTTTGTTTTCATACATCTTTATTTCAATTAAAAATACGAAAAATGTTTTTAAAATAAAATCTGATTCTTGTTTATTGCCACGAATGACACGAATTTTCATTAATGATTTTTCTTATTCGTGAAAATTCGTGCAATTAGTGGCTGACAAAATTCTTGCAATGCACTTAAAAAAATTACATTTGCAAACTATATGCACGATAAAATATTAATACTCGATTTTGGCTCGCAATACACACAACTGATAGCCCGTGTGGTAAGAGAAGCCAATGTTTTTTGCGAAATAATACCGTTTAACAAAGACATTGTTTTTGACGAGGCGCTAAAAGGCGTTATTCTTTCGGGCTCACCTTGTAGTGTAAATGAAGAAAATGCACCAGAAGTAAATGTAAAAAGTATTGCTGAAAAAGTGCCTGTATTGGGCATTTGCTATGGTGCACAGCTTACAGCAAAATTATTTGGTGGGCTTGTAAGTAAAAGTAACAAGAGAGAATATGGTAGAGCATCATTAACTATTGTAAAAGAAAATTTGCTGATGGAAGGTTTGCCAGCAACTTCTCAAGTATGGATGAGCCATAGTGATACAATAAAAGAATTGCCAGCAGGTTTTGAATTATTGGGCACTACAGAAAGTATTCCTGTAGCGGCTTTTGCCAATAATGAAAATGATGCACAAAAAATATTTGGATTACAATTTCACCCAGAGGTTTATCATAGCACCGAAGGAAAAAAAATAATAGAAAATTTTTTAGTAAAGATATGTGGCTGTAAAAAAGATTGGACCGCTGAGCATTTTATTACCGAAACTGTGGCTGCATTAAAGGCACAATTGGGCAATGAAAAAGTCGTAATGGGATTGAGCGGCGGCGTAGATAGTACTGTGGCAGCAACGCTTTTGCACAAAGCCATTGGCGAAAACTTGTATGGCATTTTTGTAAATAATGGCTTGCTACGCAAAAATGAATTTGAAGAAGTGCTTGGTATTTACAAACAACTTGGGCTTAATGTAACAGGTGTAGATGCATCGGAACATTTTTACACAAAGCTTGCTGGCAAAATAGATCCTGAAGATAAACGCAAAGCTATTGGTGGAAGTTTTATTGATATTTTTGACCAAGAGGCAAAAAAAATTACTGGTATTACTTATTTGGGGCAAGGTACAATTTACCCAGATGTGATAGAATCTGCTGCAGTAAATGGTTTGGCTATTACCATAAAATCGCACCACAATGTTGGTGGCTTGCCAGAAAAAATGCACCTCAAAATTGTAGAGCCTTTAAGAGCATTGTTTAAAGATGAAGTAAGAAAAATTGGTGCTGAGTTGGGCATACCTGCAAACTTACTTGGCAGGCATCCTTTTCCTGGCCCTGGACTAGGAATTAGAATTTTGGGAGAAGTGACTGAAGAAAAGGTACAGTTATTGCAGGAGGCAGATAGCATTTACACCCAACTGCTTCACAAACACAATTTATACCATAAAGTATGGCAAGCGGGAACAATACTATTGCCAGTAAAAAGTGTTGGAGTAATGGGCGATGAGCGTACGTACGAATATACGATTGCGCTGCGTGCTGTAACATCTGTAGATGGAATGACAGCAGATTGGGCGCATTTGCCATACGATTTTTTAGCAGATGTGAGCAATGAGATAATAAATAATGTGAAAGGAATAAATAGAGTGGTATATGATATTAGTAGTAAACCGCCGGCGACGATTGAGTGGGAGTAAAACAAATTGTTTGGGGTTTGCTTATTGTTGTTTGGTGTTTGTGGTTTGTTGTTATTCTGTTTGGTGTTGGATCGTTTTTGTTTTTTGTTAGTTGGTAATTTGTTGGCGGTTTAACTCAAACATAGAATTGTTAGGGGGTATCAATATCTTACTTCTAAGTTGTTATGCATTAAAATCTTGTGACTTGTGTCTTATGTCTAAAAATCTTACGTCTTGTGTCTAATTTTTAATACTTTTGCAGCCCTAAAGAAAAAAAATGAAAAAAGTTATAGCCCTCATTACCTTATTGTTTGTTTGTTTATTTTCTCAAGCACAAGATGTAAGTGCCGTTACAAAAACATATCATGTTGCCATCTTTTCGCCGCTTTATTTAGATTCTGCTTTTAATGGCAGTATATATAAATACGGAAAAGGCTTTCCAAAATTTGTACAACCCGGTTTAGATTTTGTACAAGGTGCAAAAGTAGCGTTAGATAGTTTGCCTTTGCCAAAAGGAACTATACAAGCCAATATTTATGACTGCAAAGCGCAGGTACAAAATATTGCTTGGCTTATTGCCAATCATAAATTGGATAGTGTTGATATGATTGTAGGTTCAGTGAAAGATGCCGATCTTACCAAACTTGCTGCATTTGCAAAACAAAAAAATATTCCTTTTGTTTCTGCTACATCTCCCAACGATGGTGGCATAACGGGAAACCCTTTTTACATAATGATGAACGCTACTTTACGTGCACATTGCGAATCTATTTTTAGTTCTATTTTACAAGATACAAGTGCAAAGAAAATTTATTTGTGCAGAAAAAAAGGTGCACAAGAAGATAAAATTGCAGATTATTTTAAAAGCATAAATGATGCAGATGGAAAACCATTGTTAAATATAGAAACGATTAATATTGAAAGTGATTTTTCGATCTTAAAAAATAAATTGGATAGCAATATAAAATCGGTAATTATTGGTGGAAGTTTAAATGAAGAATTTGGTGTAGGACTTGTAAATGCTGCATTTGATATTAGAGAAACATATCCTTTAGAAATTATTGGAATGCCAAATTGGGATGCGTTTGAAGATTTAAGAAAATCTAAATTTAAAGATTTTGGTATAAAATATACTGCTTCTTATTACAATGCAAAAGTGGATATGTACAGTAAAAAATTACAGTCTGTGTATGGCAAAAAATACAAAGGCAGTGCAACCGATATGAGTTACAAGGGTTTTGAAGCGGTGTATTTTTTTGCAAAACTATTGGTAAAATATCCAGACGAATTAATGAGCCACCTAAACGAACCACAGTTTAAAGTTATAAATGAATTTAACTTTAAGCCTGCATTTGTAAACAAAGCTAGTACTGTGCCCGACTATTTTGAAAACAAACATCTTTATTTAATGAAGATATTGAATGGGAAAGTGGTGAGGGCTTGGTAAAATTATTTGTAAAAAAACGGATGCCAACTTTTTAAAAGTTGGCATCCTTTTTTTTAGTTGGCCTACTTTTTTTATTGCCTTTACTTATTCTCAAACGGCCACTCTTTATTAATTTTTGCTTTTATCAAATAAACAATAATACCACTTACAAGTACTACTGCAAACATCGAAATTACTTTTATACCAGTTGCATAAAAAACATACAACCACATACCAATGGCAAGTATTACTGGCAAGGGATATAGCGGCATTTTGTAAGGCAAATTACTAGTGCCTTTTCTTTCTCGTAACAATATTAACCCAATGGCTTGCCCAATAAATTGTACCATAATACGCATGGCAAGAATACCGCTTATTACTTCTCCCATTCTAAAAAGCAAACTAAACACAAATGCAAACGCAGCAAGTACAAGCAGAGAAATGTAAGGGAATTTTTTTGTAGGATGTAGCTTACCAAAAATTTCAAAAAATGCACCATCTTGCGCAGCAGCAAATGGCACACGGCTATAGCCAAGCATTACCGCAAATAAAGATGCTAGTGCTACCCACAATATCATAATGGTAATAATATTTGCTGCATATTGCCCATATATTCTTTCAATGAAAGTGCTTATTACAAAAACTTTGGTATCGGTGTCCACCCAATGTTTTATTTCTTGCCAAGGTATTACGCTTGTTACACTTACATTCATTGCCAAATAAAGTATGGTTATACCGATTATAGAAATAAACATACTTCGTGGAATGTTCTTGCCAGGGTTTTTTATTTCGCCACCCAAATGGCATACGTTGTAATAACCCAGATAACTGTAAATTGTTTTTACACAAGCTTGCCCAAATACAAAAGATGAAATGGCTTTTAAACTACTTATACTTCCGCTACTCAAAATTGGTTGCATAAAATTGCCATGTGTAATGCCAGCAAAAATTATCCAACCGAGTGTTCCTACTACACCCATCCAAAGCAATACACCAATTTTACCAATGCTTTCAATTTTTCTGTACAACAAAATCGTAACTAAAATAATAACAGTGCCGCTCAATAATTTTTGTTGCCAAATTTCTAACGGTACTAAATAAATAAAATATTGTGCAAAACCAATAGCGGCAGATGCGGCCACCAAAGGTGCTTGAATAATAGTTTGCCATACATACAAAAAACTCATCATTTTTCCAGCGCCATTTTCTACATATGCTACTTTTAAAAAATTATAACTTCCACCCGCAAGCGGATAGGCAGCCCCAAGTTCGCTCCACACCATTGCATCTACCAACGAGAGTACAGCACCTGCTACCCAAGCCCACAAGTACATACCACCAAGTAAGCCCATTACAATTGGCATGGTTACAAATGGCCCAATGCCCACCATATCTATCATATTTAACACTGTAGATTGAAACAAACCAAGGGTACGATTTTGCGTAGCAGATTTTAACATGCAATGAAGTTACAGTAGATTGTGATTTGAAAAAAATTGAAATAAATTTACTTTAATCTTATTTATGATCCCGATAGATGTATTATAAAAGATCATCGCCATTTTACCAAAAAAAATTAACTAAAAGAGAATGAGGCTAAAACATTAGTTTTTAAATTAAAAAATATCTATATTGCTTTACAAAGTGGAGTTCAGAAACCACTATAAAAACGGAATTTTCTTTTTTAGAAAGTTTACATCAAAACAAAAAAAATAAAACAAAATGAAAAAAACAATTTTAGGCTTATTGGCATTTACACTTATTTTATCTAGCTGTGGTGGTGGTGCTGCAAAAGAAGGAGCTGAGGCTGAATCAAAAGCAACTGAAACACATTACACGTCTGCAGATTTGATTGACTTTGATTTAAGTGCGAGTGGTATTCCGCTTGTAACAAAAGCGCCAAAAGATGCTAGGGTTATAAAATCTACAAACAACAAAGAAATTACAGTATA